>JBDNAO010000395.1:0-2546 GCA_039768375.1 Desulfobacterales bacterium
CAACACATCTTCGCATCTTGCGGAGAAGTTTCGAGCTAAAACTCTGACACTATCGTGGGGTCATATCTGAATGCAGTGGAAATATCAAACTTAATGCGGTTCCACCGGGAATTTCGGATGGATGAGTGGCTGCTGTATTTCATGACCAGCCCCAATGCCTGCAAAGCCCGGGGGCTGAGCAATGGGCGGGTCTACACCCGGGAGGGAAAACTGGTCGCCTCGGTGACCCAGTAAGGGCTCATCCGCTACCAATCATTGAAAAAGTGAGAATAAATCAGCGCCTATGCAGTGTGGTTATAAAAAAGCCGCCGGAAGCCATTAGCCCGTCGACGGCCACTACCGGCCGACCGCCAGCGTCCACCACCAGCCCGGCCGGCCAAGAAAAATTCGGATCCATCCGCCGGTAGTAGGCCCAGTCGAATGGTAGCAGGCGAACCCAGACTTTTCCGTTTTCCTTCAGAAGCCTGGAGGTCAGGCCGAAATCGACTTCTCCCAGGTTGGTGCGAATGATGAAGCGCGGGATCTCCCGGCCGCTGCCATCCTGTCTCAATTGCGAGGCAATGACGATCACGTCGGCCACATCGAGCGGGCGGGATGTGTTCCAACCCTCCTGCAGAGGCATTCCTGCGACATACAGGTGATGGAATTCGATCCCGGACCGCCTTAGACCGTAAGCGATGCGGCCAACCTCGTGCGGGGTGTCATTGATGTTGCTCAAGATCGGCACATTGGCATAGACGGTAATACCCCGATTGCGCAGGGTGGCGGCAATGCGTTTGTGGATCGGGCGGATTTCTTCGGAATGCAAAAACTGCGTCTCGATTTCGAGCCGCAGCGGGTTGGCGACCGTCAATCGGTTGAGCGCGCCCAGACGGGCCGTCACGGTCTTCGTATAGCGCTCGGGCGTGTAATTGAACTTCAGACTGCGCAGCCGCACGGCAGTGACATGCGGGATGCCCTGCAGGCAATGCACGAGAGCTGTGATGCGAAACAGCTCATCGACGGCATCCTTCTCCGAGGCAATGACGACATCTGTGATCGTCTGGTGGGCCTTGATATAAGCCATTTCGTCGCCACCGGCCGCGGCATCCATTTCGACCCGGGTCGCGTGCACCCGCCGCAGGGCGTCAACGCCGGACTTCACCACGGCGTGCGGGCTGCTTTGGTCGGCCAAGGCTTCGGCCTGCAGACCGCCAAGCGCTGCAGTGTCCATCATGGCCGCCGGTTTGCTTTGCGACGGCCGGCTGCGGGCCCCTAAAAACAGTTCCGCATCGCCGATGCGGGCCATGTAGCGCACATCGATGGTCCCCTCGGCGTTGACCCGCAGAAAATTCGAATTTTCGACCGGCGGTGCGAACGCCTCGAAGTAGGCCGGAGTATAAGGCGTCCGAAGCCAGATGAAATCCTCGTTCTCCGCGTCTTGTTCTACTGCCCAACCGCTAGTGTGCCAATCTATTTTTCCGATCGGGGTTCCTGTACTGATACATGGAAAGCCGCGGTCGGAGAGGTGCGCCCGTAAATAAGCAGCCACCTGAAGCCCTTGCGATATCGGGGTCCAGAAGATGCTGCTGCCGTGGATGGGGCTGCAGGGAATAAAGACGTAGTGCAGCTCCGCCCCGGCTCCTCTTAGAAGACTAAAGAGCCGGGTCAGCTCCGGCCCCTTGTCGTTGCAATCCTTCAGAAAAGGGGTTTGGACGTAGACGGTGATCCCGCTCTCGGCAAGCCTGGTGACGATCTCCAGGCTGTCCGGCGAAATCTCGTCGGGGTGGATAAAATGGGTGGCCATTTCCATGCGCTTCCCTTTTCGCCGCAGCCGGCGGTTTTTTTCCTTCAAGTAGTCGAGCAGCTCGCCGTCATGACCCAGAAACAAATACGGGTAATAGGCAACGGCGCGGGAGGCGAGGCGCAGGGTTTGCAGATGCGGAATGTTCATGAGACCGTCGATAGCGCAGTTCAACGCGGGACGGTTCAAAAAGGGGTCTCCGCCGGTGACAAGCACTTCTTTTATGTCGGGAGAACGGCGGACGTATGCAAGTACCCGCTGGATATCCGCGGTGGTGGGATTTTTCTGTTTGCGCGCATCCTTGTGCTTGCGGAAGCAGAACCGGCAGTAAACCGGGCAGCTCATGTTCAGAAGGAAAATGGCACGGTTCCGGTACATTTGCTCCATCAGTCCCTGCCGAAAGCGGCCGACCCAGGTGTCGGTGTATCCGGTTGGATCGAGCTCCTCTACAAACGGCAGGTATTGACGGGCCACCGCCGGTGATACACGCATCTGGCGCAGGGTGTGCATCGAGAATCTCACCGGGTAGGTGTCGATCACGCGCTGAAGATTTTTCCGATCGGCCTGCGGGATGACCGTGTTGGTCAATTTTTCGAACTGGGCTAAGTCGCGAACGTCGATCAACGTGTTGCCCGGCATCAGGTTTTCCAATGCCGCGACGAGCAGCAAATAAGGCAGCTCTATACCGTTGAGGCAAACTGAACACCCGCTGACCGGCGCGAGTTGACGCACGAGTTCGTTGCAGAAGCCGTAGGGATCGCCG
>JBDNAO010000396.1:0-3155 GCA_039768375.1 Desulfobacterales bacterium
ACGGGTTTCAGTCCCGCCCGCCGGGTGCTTCTCGTGAACGTGCGGACGGCTGTGGGAATGGTCGTGGTGCAGTGGCATAAACGTTTTAAAACCCGGCAACAATGACAAGATCATTCGAAAATTTTTTCCTTTGCGTGATGGTAGAAGTGAAGCGAATCGTGTTTCGCGAGGTCATTGCGGTAGCGTTGCCTCCCTCAACGTCATCTGCCGGGCTCAGTTTTCATCTTCGGCAATTTCGATTGAGTCGATATCCAGCTCGCGGCCCGACAACAGTTCGATACTGCCGCTGGTGCATTTTTTGCAGGTGAACACCGGGGCTTCGATGGTCCACTGATAACCGCAATCATTGCAGTGGGCGACGACCGGTATTTCATCGATTTTCAGTTCAGCCCCCTCCAGTGGGGTGTCTTTAGCGGCAATCTCGAAGCAGAACCGCAAGCTGTCCGACACGATGGCCGACAGCTTGCCGACTTTCAAGTTGACCCGTTCCACCCGGGCTAGCGCCACAGTTTTTGGAATCGACGCGGTTGCAATCTCGATAATCTGCATCGCAACCCCCATTTCATGCATCGAATGGTTTCTCCGAATTGGTTGTTGGTGTTTAGTTTGTGGTTAGTAAGCAACCAAACACTAAACACCAAATACTATACACTAAATACCTCAGCGCACAGCTTCCCAAACGTTCCCAAGTCCTCACACACATGGATGCCGCTTGCTTTCATGACGTCAATTTTACTCTGGGCGGTTCCGCTCTTGCCGCTGATAATAGCGCCGGCGTGTCCCATACGGCGGCCGGGGGGAGCCGTCAGGCCGGCTATGAAACCCACCACCGGTTTGGTGACATGCTCGGTGATGAAGGCGGCCGCATCCTCTTCGGCGCTGCCGCCGATTTCCCCCACCATGACGATGCCAGCAGTCGCTGGGTCTTTCTCGAAGGCCTCCAGGCAGTCGATGAAATTGGTTCCGTTGACCGGATCTCCGCCGATCCCGAGACAAGTGGTCTGCCCGATGCCTTCCCGAGTCAGTTGATGAACCACCTCGTAGGTGAGGGTTCCGGAACGCGAAACCACACCGATGGGACCACCCGGCTTGTGTGTCGGTCCCGGCATGATACCGACCTTGCACTCCCCGGGGGTAATGATCCCGGGACAATTCGGCCCAATGAGACGAACGGGTTCGCCTTGCATGTAATTTTTAACCCGCATCATGTCGAGCACCGGAATTCCTTCGGTGATGGCCACGATCAGTCTCAGTCCGGCATCCACAGCCTCCATGATGGCATCGGCTGCAAACGGAGGCGGAACGAAAATCATACCGCAGTCGGCACCGGTTTCAGCAACCGCATTTTTCACCGTGTTGAAAACCGGCACGTCATCCATCTTCTGGCCGCCTTTGCCCGGTGTCACGCCGGCCACCACTTTGGTCCCATACTCGATACACTGTCGGGTGTGAAACATGCCTTCACGACCGGTGATCCCCTGGACCAGGACTCGTGTGTTCTTGTCGACGAAAATGCTCATGGCTTCACTCTCCAAGGTTCGTAATGTCAAATATTTATTTCACGATTCCCGCAACTTTTCGCGCCGCATCTTTCAAGTCGACCGCCGTGGTCAGATTCAAACCGGATTCGGCCAGAATCCGGCGGCCTTCCTCGACGTTGGTGCCTTCCATCCGCACAACCACAGGCACGCTGATGCCGGTTTTCTTGGCCGCCTCGACCACGCCTTGCGCCAGCACGTCGCAACGCAGGATGCCGCCGAATATGTTGATTAGAATTCCCTTGACGTTTTTATCGCTGAGGATGATCCTAAATCCGTTTTCGACCATCTCCGCACTGGCACCGCCGCCGACATCCAAAAAGTTTGCCGGTTCGGCACCGGCCAGCTTGATGATATCCATAGTCGCCATGGCCAAACCTGCGCCGTTGACCATGTTCCCGACATTACCGTCAAGATTGATATAGTTAAGATTGAATTTTGAGGCCTCGATTTCCAAGGGGTCCTCTTCATCTAGATCGCGGTGTTCCAGAAGGTCTTTGTGCCGAAATAGAGCATTGTCGTCGAAATTGACCTTGGCATCCAAAGCCATCACGGTGTCATCGGCCGTCAGCACCAGGGGATTGATTTCCAGAAGCGAGCAATCATAAGCAACGAACAGGCGGTAAAGACTGTTGAGCATGGCATTGAACGGTTTTAAGGCTGCCGCGGGCAGGTTCAGACCGAAGGCCGCCTCGCGACAATGATAGGCCTGGATGCCCTGGAGGGGATTTATGTACACCTTGATTATCTTTTCGGGGGTCTTCTCGGCCACCTCCTCGATATCCATCCCCCCGGCTTCGCTGGCCATGACGACGATCTGGGCTGTGGACCGGTCTGGGATAATGCTCAGGTAAAGCTCTTTGGCAATGTTAAGCCCTTGTTCTACGAGGACTTTTTTCACCAAACGGCCTTCCGGCCCCGTCTGGTGGGTCACCAGGGTCATGCCGATAATCTGATCGGCGAAGACCCCGACATCTTCCATCGACTTGGCCAATTTAACACCACCACCCTTACCGCGGCCGCCGGCATGTATCTGTGCTTTCACAACCACCGGAAAAGAGCCCAGTTTTTCGGCCACCCCTTTCGCTTCCGAGGTCGAAAAAGCAACCCCGCCATCGGGAACCGGAACGCTGAATTTCTTGAAAAGTTCTTTGGCCTGGTATTCATGAATTTTCATTGGATTAGCTCCTTCTTTGCCGACCGCATTCCATCACACCGAAGTCGACTCTTCCAATTGGATGAGCCCTATAAATAGGAACGGAGAAACGGCAAACATTCTAACCGAAGTCAATATTTTCTCCGGGTTTTCATTCACCCATTCTCCGCTTCCAGTCAATTTATCAAGCTGCGGTATTGATTGAATTTCACCTCTCTATTAATGGCGATTTCCGTTTCATCGGCATGAAATTTTCCGTAACGTCACGTCAATCGGCATATTGTGCGGAATCGAATATTTTTACGCCGACCAACCCTACTAAAGTTTAACGCTGAGCTTTCGAAAAAGGGTCGCCTTCGGAGGAAATTCAGCCGATGACCGCCAGCACGTCGTTCTTCTGCACCGAATCGCCGCTCGCAAAATTGACGGCCTTGATGGTGCCGCCGACCGGCGCCGGCAGG
>JBDNAO010000397.1:0-5605 GCA_039768375.1 Desulfobacterales bacterium
TATCTATTTTGAAACAAATGTCCATTGCGGCGATGACGGCGGTTGAACTGCTGGGCATAACCGGTGAGCAACCGGCGCATGACGGTGGCGATGGGAGCCGTGCCGGTTCTGAGGAGCATGTGGGCATGGTTGGTCATCAAGGCCCAGGCATAACAAGGTGTCGAGGTATCGGTCAGAATATGACCCAGACACTCAAGAAAGTTTTGATGGTCTTGCGCATCTTTAAATATGCTCCGGCGCTCGATTCCCCGGATGATAATATGGTGCAGGGCCCCGGGCGCATCTATGCGGGCTTGGCGTGGCATAGCTTAATAATAAACAAATTCAGCGTAATATCAATATTTCACCAGCGTCCCGTATGCCTAGTGAGAGTCCTATAGAAAAAGATATACTCTAGCTTTTTAATCTTTCGAAGATTTCTTTTTATCCGACTGTTTTTCTTCATACTCTCTTTCTGCGATCATATCTTCAAGATCCTCTTTGGCCTTGATCAATTCTTTAAGGGACATGGACTCAGGGTCGCGCTCTACGAGCGATGACATTTGAATGCCGTGTTCGCTGAGAAACTGATCGACTTTGGATTGATTTTTTTTATAGATGTAGAAAGTGAGAGCCGAGGCGCCCAGGCCAGCTACAAATCCTGTAACATGTTGTGAAGTGATTGCCATTGATTCCTCCTGTCCGGAAAGTTAAGCCTTCAAAATAAAAGCATTAAGATCGCACCTGTAAACGTATTCCGCCGTGCAGTTGTTCGAGCCCGGCGAGAATATCGTCGTTGTCCCGGGACAATTTTTGAATCTCTTTAAATATTCGATCTTCAGCAGTCAGCTGAGTGTCCGTATACATACCCAGCAAAAGGTTGGGAAGATGCGACAAGATTCCCATGGTACCGCTACCGGTGCTCAGTACCCTGGAGATTCTGGCTTCATACGCGCATTGATGGGAATCGCAGGATGGATCGACAGCCGATCCCTCGATTTTAAGCACTTTGGATGGCGGTTCCAGAAGATGGCGGGCAAATGTCATGATCCAGGCTGTAGTTGCGCCCCTTATGACATTTCCGCGTAGAAAAGAACTGAGCAGGTATCCAATGGACAGAGCTTCCGGATGGAAGCCTGCTTTCCCAGTCATATCCAGGTATATATGTTCCGAGATGGCTGCGGTGGTACTTAGTCCGCAAATGAGCTCGAGTGCCGAACGTGATCTTGCCTTTCCTGTAAGGAAATTAAGCATGTGAGTCGCCAGAATCGAAAGCCCGGCGACGATCGACAGCGTACTCAAAGGGGTCCCGTTGCCGGTGGTTTCGATGATGATGGGCTTGAACTGATGATCGGCCGACAAACATAATGCGGTACGCAAAATGATCTCTTCCATCCTAACTTTCTCGGCATCGAAGAAAATCAGCAGATTGGACGTCGGCTCCGTGTAGACGGCTGATTTGACGCATGGATGCCCCATAACCATACGCTCCGTTTCGGCTCTTCTGTTCGGCGGATGTGATAGCCGCAGGCGCAGCCGACCTGGCAGCTTGTGGGCGATGGTAACCTGGATTTGCTTTGTGTCGACGGACATGTCAGATATCTTTTTCGATCTTAGTGATCAGTATGCGGGCAGAATTGGAGACCACGGCGATTGTTGTTGCGTTGTGCAGTACTGCGGCCCAGAATACCGGCAGTACTCCCATTGACGCAAGAATCAACCCGATGGTGTTAACCCCAATGGCGGCGGCAAAATTCTGCCGGACGATCCCCATCGTTTTTTGGCTCAGGCCGATGATACCTGGCAGCAGTAGCGGGTTGTCGTTGTTGATGGCAATATCCGCCGTTTCGATGCTTATTTCGGTGCTGCCGCGTCCCAGCGATATTCCGACATCGGCATACGCCAGAGCTGGCGCATCGTTGACCCCGTCACCGACCATGACAACCCTATTGCCCTTGGCCTGCATCATCAAAACTTTTTCGGCCTTTTCTTCGGGCAGTGCCTCGGCCTTGTAGCTGTCAACGGACATTCTGGAGGCCATGACATTGGCATGGGCTTCGATGTCGCCGGTGAGCAGCACAATTTCATCATAACCGTGCCGTCTGAGCCGGTTGAGAGTCTTTTTCATGTCCTCGCGCAAACTGTCCTGAATCCCGATAACGCCCATCAGCTGCCGCCCACGGGAAACATAAATGACATTTTCCCCGCGCTGCTGCATGGCGGTGACAGTCGCTTCAAGAGCAGACAAAGAAATCCCAGCCGACTTGATATAGGCGGCGTTGCCGACGCGGATCTTGCGCCGCTTAACCGTGGTCTCTACGCCTTGGCCCAGGTGAACTTTAACCCGCGAGTGGTCAGGAATACTCCATCCCATCTCACGGACTTTGTTGATCACAGCAAGGGCAATAGGATGATTGGTGGTTTCTTCACAGGCCGCAGCAGCCTCAACAATGGCGCGGGTGTCTGTTCGGCGATTGACGGCGTAAACTGACGCGACTTTGGGCCGGCCTTCAGTGATAGTGCCGGTTTTATCTAAAATCAGGGTGTCCGCCTCGCTAAGAATTTCGATAAAATTGCCGCCTTTGACCAGCACGCCCTGGGCTGCCGAGCGGCAAACTGCAGCAGCAAAGGCGGTGGCCGTTGAAAGCCGGACTCCGCAGGAATAGTCAATGATAAGCATGTTCAACGCACGCGTCGGGCTGCGCGTGATGACGTATACGATCAGGGCCAGGGCAAAGTTGATTGGAATAAACTGCGCCGAAAAGCGATCGGCATAAGCCTGAATAGGGGCTTTGCGGCTCTGGGCCTCCTCGACCAGATGTACGATGCGTGAAATAGCCCGATCGTCTCCGACGCGTTGAGCAATGACAGTGAGGTTGCCGGATTTGACGGTCGACCCGGCGTAGACGATATCGCCGCGCGCTTTGACGGCAGGCATGAATTCTCCGGTCAGCGATGCCTCGTCGATGGATGCCTCGCCGGAGTGCACCTCACCGTCTACGGGGATTTTAGAGCCGGTGTGAATACCGACCCGATCTCCTGGGGCAACGTCATCCAGCGGCACCCTGTTCTCTTTTCCATCTGGGCCGATTTTCCAGGCAAATTGCTCCTCAAGCGATAGCATGCCGACGATGGCGCTGCGGGTCCTTTCCATGGTGTAAGCGGTCATCAGTTCAGCGATATCCGCCAGCAAGATGACGGTCAACGACGAGCCGCTTTTTCCGGAAAGCAGACTAGCCAAAATGGCAGCGGCGCTCAGCGTATCCGCATTGGGTCGACCGTTGATCCGTAGCGAGTCGAAACCGCTGGTGAATATCGGTTTGGACAGCGACATAGCCGTCAGGGCGTTCAGGTTGGTGATTTTCTGAAACAGAGTGACCGGCGGCGCAGCCTTGCGGAGATACCCGATCAAAAGGGTAGTGGCGTTGATCCCGATGCGAATCAGCATTTCGCTGAGGGGCTCTTCCTGCAAGCGCCTTTCCTGCACCGTGTGTTTACTTTGAACCTCCCTATCGATCTGGAACGCGGCGGTGGAATAGGACGCCATCACGGCCTCCATTAACTCCAGTATATCCCGTGAATTGGACTTGTTGCCGTCATAGTGTATAAGCGCGGTTTCAGACATGGGAGAAACGACAGCGGATATGACCGCAAAATCGGCTTCGAGGCGTGTTTGGATATCCCTCTTATGATCATCGAGCAACCCCAACGCCCGACATTGAATTCGTAGTCGCCCCGGTAGGTTGTGAATAATATCACAGGAAACCAGCGGCTTTTTGGGGGTAGTGAAAAACATGGTCAAAGCACCTCTCCGGCATTACGGTTGCGTTTCAGACAATGGCGGTACTGGGTTTGCAGCTTTTTGAGGAAAGGATCGATCTGTCGGCGGGATTCGGTTGGCGCCTCCAGAAAGTCGTTGTACAGCATGAGAGCCAGTTTCCTAAGCCACTTCAGGATCTGCTCCTTATCGATGCGGCTATGATCGTAGCGGATCAGCGCCCGGCCTGATACAATTGATAATTCGACATCGATGAGGCCTTCCTCGAGTTTGATCAGATCTAACAGACCGGCCTCGTGCCTCCCCCATTCGGGGGCCAACCGCTCCAAGAGCGGAATGTGAAGACGCAATCGCCCCGGCAGGTGGTGGACGACCTTGATCCGGCTGAAGTGTTGCATGACCCTATCGGCGATCAAAGGCTGCATGGCTACCGTCCTCTTTTTGCCATGACATAGGTCCACCACAACAAATTGATGCCTCCCGGAAGGGTCCTGTCGCCTTGAATGACAATACGATAAATTGCCAGGGTCAGTATGGAGAGCATTAGCGATGACCGCAGATCCATCAGGCCACCGCTGGACTGCACAATCTGTTGATTCAGGGATCGGCCGATCAGTTCAATTTCCCTGGTAAGCAGGCCTTCCGGCGGTTTTTCAAACGCTTCTTCCAGTCCCAGCAGCTTGACTACGATGCCGTGGACGATGAACGGTCTAATGACGGACGGATCATAGACAATTAAAAGGCTGCCGGTGTGCTTGTTGATTTCCACCCGTTCAATGCCGTCGACTCCTGTTATTTCCGCTGCAATTTTTTCATTCGTTTTGACCTGCAGATCTTCGAGCAGCGGTGAGTTGAAGCGCACCCGACCCGGCAGCGCATGAATGGTTTCTAGCTTGCCACTAATGGATGGCATTCCCGTCCGCATGCTTGCTTTCTTACGAAGGATTGACGCCAGGAGAAATCCTACAACCAAATGCATGACCCACCTCTATTGAAAAATTGTCCATGTCCTCTATACTGGGCGGCCTGGCACAGTTCACTTTAAGATAAGATGCACCAGAAATAGCGAAAGTCCCAGAAAGAAGAAAACCGTCCCGACGACAGCCGTTATATGCAGCGATCGACGCAAAAGTCTTAAAAGAAGATTTTGCGGCCCAATCGCAGCAAAGCATCCTGCACTGATAGCCCAACAACCCAAGGCTATTCCCGCCAATATCATATGTACAGTGATTTCAGTACGTTATTTATTCCAAATGAGGTAGCCGCGTTGCATCGACCGCATGCAAAGCAGCTCGCCTCTCACAATACAATTTAATACAATCGCAATGTCCTTTTTCAACATCGCTAAATGTGTGGTTTGACGCCGATGCCCACTGCCTTGGGCAATTGCCCCGTAAATGTTTGTTCTTTGATGGTCCGCGATATCTCCTTTTGCAGGGCACCGCGCGAAATGATGAAATTCGATAGGATATCCAGTCGTTGCATCGCCGTTTCACTGACGGTGTGCTCCATACGGCGTACTTCCTTATCTGCAGTTGCGGAATCGAGCTGTAAGACCTGTGTCATAAATTGTTTTAGGCACCGGACCCGGTGAACGATGTACTGTGCAGCACGATAACCTCGAGGCGTAAGTTCAATGCCGCCGTAATGCTCATGCCGTACCAGTTCTAAAGCGGCAAGGTTGTTGATTGCACGAGTCACACTGGGGCGTTTTACCCCGACAGAGTCAGCTAATTCTACCGCTCGGACAGCACCTTTTGACGAGAGACGCCAAATGTGCTCCAAGTAGTTCTCTTGACTTGGCGTTAATTTTAGTTTCATGAATTCCACCGCATCGATGCAAGTGAA
>JBDNAO010000054.1:0-7844 GCA_039768375.1 Desulfobacterales bacterium
CCCCGTCTTCGTCGCGAATCAGGATTTTCCCTCCGGTGGGGCCGGTGGCGTTGCTCAGGCGCTCAAACTCCAGGGCCGTGAAGACATTGGGATAGACGCCGTAACCAAAGGGTTTCATCGGCGTCGGATCCAGGGTATCATATCCGGTAGCCAGGATGATGCTGCCCACTTTGACCTGGACCTCCTGTTCCGGCATGCCGTGATCGATGGCAACCGCCTCGCAGGCCCGCACACACTCCATACACTCGCAGCAGATACCACAGTTCAGGCATCGCTGGGCTTCACGACGGGCGTCGGCTTCCGTGAAGTTGAAGTCGACCTCGGCAAAAGAGTCAACCCTTTCGGCGGCTTCCAAATGACGCGATTGCACGCGCATTTCCGGGCCAATGTTTCTGGGGATGTCCACCCAGTCGGTACCGGGCGGCGGCCGCATCTCCATCTCGGCAGCATAGGCGTCCAAGTCCTGCCCGTTGGTAAACCGCTCGATCGCCGCAACCGCCTTGTGGCCGGCCGCCACGGCCTCGATCACCGAGGCCGGACCTGTAACCGCATCTCCGGCCGCAAACACAAAAGGAATCGAGGTTTGCATCGTGTGGGGATGAACCCGTATCGTGCTGCGGCGGGTGGCATCGGGTCCGGACCCGTCCACCGTCCAGTCGAGATCGATCCGTTGGCCGATGGCCGGCAGCACTGCATCGCACCTGATCACGAACTCGGAGTCCTTGACCGGCACCGGGCGACGTCGTCCGCTGGCATCCGGTGGACCGAGCTCCGTCCGAATGCACTCAAACCCGGTCACACGGCCCTCCTTTCCGACAATCCGCGCCGGGGCGGTCAGGTAATGGATTTGTGCGCCTTCGGCCAGAGCGTCCGCAATCTCTTCCGCATAGGCCGGCATCTCGTCACGGCTGCGCCGGTAAACGATCGTTACCGATTCACTGCCCAGGCGTCTGGCTACCCGGGCAGCATCGACCGCCACGTTGCCGCCGCCGACGATAACGACCCTGTCGCCGGGACGCCTGCGGGAACCCAAGTTGACCTCCCGCAGGAAATCAACTGCATTGATCACCCCGTCAAATTCGTCTTCCCCGGCGATGCCGATACCGAGACCAAGATGGGCGCCGATCGCCAAAAAGACGGCGTCGAACCCCTGTTGCTCGAGATCCGTCAAGCTGAAATCACGCCCGAGCCGTTTTCCCGTCTGAACCGCAATTCCGTGGCGCAGGAGGTGTCCGATCTCGCGGTCCAGGGTATCGGGGGGCAGGCGATAGTCCGGTATCCCGACCCGGAGCATGCCACCCAACACCTCAAGGGCCTCGAAAATGGTAATCTGGTATCCCTTCAGCCTCAGGTAGTAGGCCACCGTCAATCCGGCCGGGCCTGAACCGACCACCGCAACCCTTTCCTTGCGATCGGTGATCTCCGGCAGCGGAAATTCGGACAGGTCGACCTGGTCCGCGGCAAAGCGCTTCAGGTTCCGGATGGCGACCGCCGTGTCAATCTCCGCCCGCCGGCACTGCTCTTCACAAGGATGCGGACACACGCGCCCGAGAACACCGGGCAGCGGCAGCCGCTCCATGATCAGCTGCACGGCTTCCCTGTATTTACCCTGACCGATCAATTGGACGTACCCTTGAACGTTGATACCGGCCGGACAGGTCGTCACACAGGGCGCGCGGTCTTTCTTTTCGATGTCGAAGGTAATCGGAATGGCTTGAGGAAAAGACCTTCCGATGGCTTTGCGCTCTCCCAGCCCGACATCCCATTCATTGGCCAGAGAGACCGGGCAGACATTGACGCACTCACCGCAACCGGTGCAGATGCCCTCTTTAACGAAGCGCGGTTTTCTGCGGATGGTGACGGTGTAGTTGCCGATGAAACCGGATACCTCTTTGACCTCGCTGTAAGACAGCAGCTCGATGTTGGCATTCTGGGCCACCTCGACCATTTTGGGCGTACCGATGCAAGCGGCACAGTCGAGGGTGGGAAAGGTCTTATCGAACTGGAGCATGTGACCGCCGATGGTGGTCCCTTTTTCCACCAGATAGACCTTGTGCCCGGAATTGCCGATATCGATGGAGGCCTGCATTCCGGCAATCCCCCCGCCGACGACCAGCATGTCGGGATGTACGTCGGCCTCACGGGTTTCGAGACTTTCGTGGTAGTTCACCCGGTTGATGGCCGCGGCAGTTAGGCTCTTGGCTTTGGCGGTGGCGTCGTCTTCGTTCTCGGTTACCCAGGATACCTGCTCCCGGACGGAGGCCATCTGGAAGTAATAGGGGTTCAACCCGGCGCGCTGGCAGGCCGCCATGAAGGTTTTAGCGTGCAAGCGGGGGGAGCAAGAGGCCACCACCACCCGGTTGAGGTCGAAGTCGTGGATGTCTTTTTCGATCATGGCCTGTCCCGGATCGGAGCACATGAATTTGTAATCGCGTGCCACGACGACATTTTGCAATCCGTGCGCGAATGCGGCCACTTCCTCGA
Source organism: Desulfobacterales bacterium (assembly GCA_039768375.1). Lineage (GTDB taxonomy): Bacteria > Desulfobacterota > Desulfobacteria > Desulfobacterales > SG8-13 > JARFQH01. The sequence goes on from JBDNAO010000054.1 coordinate 2,485, forward strand.
CCCGCACTTTGTATGCGATGTTGATCCCGCAATGGCAAATGTAGAAACCGATTTTTACAGACATGGAAAACCCCTTTTGTGTGCTAATTCTGGCCTTTTCCGGCTGAAGCGATGGTCTCTCACTCAGGCAGCAGCGGCTATCGGCAAGGATCGGCCGCCCGAATAAACCTTGCTCAGATGGCTGCCGGTTCGAAAAAGACGCCGCACTAAACTTCCTCCTTTACGGTTTGCGATTTATGGGAACCTGTCAGAGCCTGCACCACCCGCAGCAGTTCTTCGGCTTCGGGAGGTTTTAGAATAAAGGCTTCCGGCTCGGGCAGGGCGTCGCCAACGGGAGACTTTTTCAAACGTTGAAAATGAAAAAAGGTCTTCCGATCGAGCGAGGATAGCATGATGACCGGAATGGCCTTCAATTTTTCGTCCGTTTTGAGAATACGGTATAGCAGGGATTGACGGTCTCGGTAGCGCATCATGTTCAGGATAATAAGGTCCGGAATTTCAGCGATGATCTTGTTCAACTCCGCCGTTCCACTCTCCGCAATGACGGCGTCAAAACCGCAGGTGTGCAGCAGATTGGACAAAAAAATCTGCATTTCCGGTTCGTCGTCGACGACAAGAATCTTTTTTTTCTCCGTATCCGGGGACAAGAGGCACCTCTGCGCCATCGATGTGGATGGAATTTGGACAGCCGCCAGTTGTGACGGTATCGCCTGATAGAGCACACTCCGTGCCATTCCGGACACCATGTATATTTTTACGAATAATACCAGTTTGTTATGACCATAAACATCCATTCGCGCCGCAGCAGAGCCCCCCCTAAAATGTTGCACTGAATACAACACCTCTTGCGCCGCGAGGACTCAAACCGTTTAGGCATGCCCAATAGAGCACATTGCAACACCGTTGCGCAACACATGTTGCACAACGGTGTTGCAATGTTGACGCATAAATTTCGGTAGAAATCGGACCACGAAAATCTTCTTGATTGAACGGCTTGACGCGCTGTTATTTCTCTTTTATGATCATCTCGTAAGGAACCATGGTTCAGACTGAAACCGAACTCTGCCTTTCGTATTCCGCATTGGTTCTGATTGACGCGTTACGTTTTAATGCCCATCTGCTTCTGGTCTCAAACCGCTGATCTCGATACTGCGCCGCCCCAGTTCCCAGGATCCTTCATCGATGACCGCTCCAGATCAACGGTTTTACTCATTGGGAGTACCGGATGATTTCGGAAACAGCCGATCATTTGCTCCGCAAACTGCCCTTGAAACTGGCCATCGTCGGTGGGGGACGGGCCTGCAAGTTCTTCCTCGAATCCACAAAGAATGATTTTTTCCCGCTACTGGATATTCAAGTGGTCGGGGTTTGTGATATCGACCCCAACGCGGAAGGCTTTTTGCTGGCCCGGGAAATGGGCATTTTCACGACGGATGACTTTCGGGATTTATTCGAGATTAAGGATCTGGAGGGCATCATCGAACTAACAAACGATGAAGACGTCTTTCTGGAAATCGTAAAATTGCGGCCCAAGGGCGTCGGGGTGCTGGAGCACGACATCGGCAAATTGATCAGAAACCTTTTCATCCTCAGCCAGCGCTTGAAATCGGCCGAAAAACAGGTCATCCTCGAAAAAATGTCGTCCGATTTTCTGATCCAGCAAAGCGATGCCGCCATCGTCGTGCTGAACACGGATTACACCATTGCCGAAGCCAACGAGGCGTATCTGAAAATCGTAAACAAATCCAAGGTCGAGGTTGTCGGGACCCCTTGTTATCAGACCTATTACGGATTGAACGCCCCCTGCTCCGTCGCCAGACCGGAACTGCCGTGTCCCATGCTCGAAACGCTCAGGACCGGGAAATCCGCCCACGTCATCCATGAATTTCCAACGACCGCCGATCGACAGACCTACGGCAATATCGTGACCTATCCCCTCAAGGATCAGACCGGCCAGATTTTGCGCATCATCGAAATATGGCGGGATATCACCGATAAAATAAACAGTGGATGGAACAAACGGGTTGCGGAACTGAAAGCCGACCTGAAAAAAATGGTGCAGGAAGATCGGATGATTTCCCTCGGAAAGCTCGTGGCCAGCTGCGTCCACGAAATCAACAATCCGCTGCAAGGGCTTCTGACTTTCAGTCACATCATGCAGGAGGTGATGGCGAAAAACCGATTGAGCCGCGAGGACATTCTTGATTGCCGGCATTTTATAGGGCTAATGTCGACCGAACTGGACCGTTGCGGAAAAATCGTTTCCGGCCTTCTGTCCTTTTCCCGTGAATCGCCCCTCGAATACAAAGAAATTGATCTCAACGATATCCTCAAATCCGTCATCTCGTTGACCCGCCACAAGATCGAGCTTCAGAATATTCGCCTCAAGATCGAGTTGTCCGAGTCCCCCTTACGCATCACGGGGGACACCAATCGCTTGCAACAATGCCTGCTCAACCTGATCTTCAATGCCGTCGAATCCATGCCGAAAGGCGGCGACCTTTATGTGCACTCCCGGTTGGACCCGCACCAGCAGTTCGGTGTCATCACCGTCAAAGACACCGGGTGCGGAATTCCCAAAGCGGATCTCGACCACATCTACGATCCTTTCTTCACGACCAAACCCGAAGGAGAGGGCACCGGCTTGGGCTTGTCGATCGTTTACGGCGTTGTCAAAAATCACAAAGGTAAAATTGCCGTCAATAGCAGGGTGGGCGAAGGGACAGCCTTTATTTTGAGCTTTCCAATGGCCTGAACCTGTTTTGGATAGGTCAACAGGCCACCGATTCTATCCGCTTTTCACAAGGGCCCCGACTCGGTGAAAGGAGGCTCCCATGGATGAAAAAATGCACATTATGATTGTCGATGACGAAATGATCGTCCGGGAATCTTTTTATCACTGGTTTACGAAATCCGGGCATCTGGTGGAAACCGCCGCCTCCGGTTTCGAAGCGCTGGAAAAACTGAACGAGGTAGCATTTGATCTTTTATTCGTCGACATCAAAATGCCCGCCATGGACGGACTCGAGCTTCTTGAAAAAATCAAAGCGGACTATCCTGAAACCATGGTGATCATCATTACCGCATACGGTTCGATTGAATCGGCCGTAAAGGCCATGAAGACCGGCGCCAGCGATTATCTTCTCAAGCCGTTCAAACCGGAGCAGCTTTCGTTGGCACTGGAAAAAATAACCCAACAAAAAAAGCTGACAGCGGAGTACAATTACCTCAAGGGATGCCTGGAGAAGATGACCCGGTTTGACAATATTATCGGGCAATCCGAGGCGATGAAAAAGGTGTTCGAACTGATTCCGGAAATAGCGGAAAGCGACGCCTCTATTTTACTCACCGGGGAAACCGGAACGGGAAAAGAGCTGGTCGCCAAAGCCATCCATGCCAAAAGCCGTCGCTCTCAGAAACCGTTTATCGCCATCAACTGCGGCGCCATACCCGATTCCCTGTTGGAAAGTGAACTCTTCGGCCACCAGAAGGGCGTGTTTACCGGAGCCACCCACGCCCGCAAAGGATTTCTGGAAGTCGTTTCGGGCGGTACGCTGTTTCTAGACGAGATTGGTGATATCAGCCCCAAAATGCAAATCGACCTGCTGCGCGTATTGGAGGACAAAACCATTACCCGTCTCGGCAGCCGGAACCCCACAGCAGTTGACTTTCGCCTGATATCCGCAACCCGACAGAACCTCGAAGAGGAGGCCAGGACCGGCCGTTTTCGCGAAGACTTCTTTTATCGCATCAACGTCATTCACATTCATATCCCCCCATTGCGGGAAAGAAAATCGGACATACCGTTGCTGCTGCAACATTTCCTCAAGAAGTACAGTCATGAAACCGCCAAACGCGTTGATCGTGTTTCTACCGATACGCTTGATCTTTTAAAGGGCTACGCGTGGCCCGGCAACGTCAGGGAACTCGAAAACGCGGTCGAACGGGCAGTGGTTCTCTCCCGCTCCCGCACCCTCAGGACGGAAGATTTTACCTTCCTGAAATCCAAACCCGGTATCTCCAAAAGAGACCCGACGTTGAAGGAAATCGAAAATAATTATATCGCCCAGGTCCTGGAGGAAAACAACTGGAATGTCACCAAAGCCTCCGGCATACTGGGGATCAACCGGGTCACCCTGCACAAGAAAATGAAACGGTTGGGGTTGAAACGCGAAACGCCGGCGGTTGCGACAAACGGGTGATTCTTTGCCTTTGGAAAACCACACCATAGGAGTATGCGCGCTCGGAAATGGCGTTGAACTTCCTGTAAAAGTCGTCGCCGCGCACGTTTCCGCTTACCTGAAGCTCACCCCAAAAATACTCCCCCCCCTTGCCCCTCCGGCGCATGCCTTTTCGCAAAACCGGTTGCAGTTCGATGCCGGTGCCATTCTGCGGGACCTGGAAAATAGAAGATTTACTGACTGCAGGAAAGTGATCGCGGTTCTGAATGTCGATCTATTCATTCCGATCTTCACTCACGTCTATGGCGAAGCCCGACAGAATGGAAAAGTCGCGCTTGTCTCCACGTTCAGGTTGTCGGGAAAAAACGACGGCTCTTCACCGCAGCCGGCGGAAATCCTTGACCGGACAGCCAAGGTGGCTCTACATGAATTGGGGCACCTCTTTAATCTGGAACATTGTCATGACACCAGATGCCTCATGCACTTCTCCGGCAATCTCGCGGAGCTGGACGACACCCCTCTTGATTACTGCAGGTATTGCGCCACCTATTTTCGGGATGCCCTCCGCCGGTCTTGAGGCCAGGCAAGCAATACGGATGAGCACACCATCGTTTAGGCATAAGCTCACCGCCCGCTTCGCTCGAGACGCAGAGAGCGCAGAGTGATTTTTCTTTTAACTTTCTGCTGAGAGGGCAGAAAGTTAAAAACACACGCCCGTGGGGAAATAGGATCGTAATTAATCTTCAGATCGACATTCGGGAGGTAATTATTGCATTTAAAGCGGATTGACCTTTATATTTGCCGTCCTCTCAATGGCAAACATAAAATAACTACCCTCTGCGTTCACTGCGGCTCTGCGGTAAGAAAAGCGCGTAAATTTCAATGAATCATCTGTAAAGAATTATTACCGCATGAGTCAATCAGACAGTCTGTTCCGTCCTGAGAAAACACCTTACCAGTCGATCCCAACTGACGTCCACGCCACTTCCAAACAGATCATCGACCGGCTGACCACCGGTGGCGGCCAGCTTTTCGTAATCGGTCCCCAGAAGCTCGAGCAGCATGCCAATTTCCCTTTCCATCCAGTGCACGCTCTCTTCTCCGAAGTAGAGTCCCTTGAGACTTTGTTTCGGTGATTTGGGCTCAAGGATCATCAACCACCCTTCCCGATAGGGATCC
>JBDNAO010000055.1:0-9490 GCA_039768375.1 Desulfobacterales bacterium
AGGTCATCCGGACCTTCATGGTTTTGACATGTTTGATAATTTTTTCCAATTTGTCGTAAAATGGAACACAAAACGCCTGGGCTGCACCCGCTTCCTGGCATGCAGCCACCTTGCTTTGCATATCTGCAAATTCTTTTGTCAGTTCCTCCATGTCTTCAGTACCCTTCTGGGTCTTGAAATAGAGTTTTTTATCAAGTGGTTCGAGGTCGTCTGCAAGAGAAACCAGTTTTTCCTTTACAGCATCAAATTGAGTCGTTTCAGCCACTTCACGAAAGGTTTGACACATGTCCCGAACGAGTTGGGTTCCTGTCTTTTCTTCACTCACGATTAAATCTCCTTCTGTATGCGGTTTTGAGTTGCGTTTGTCTGACGTGTTTACCGCCGATCAATGCCGGTGGTGATGGTGCGGATGATTGCAGGCTTCGCCGTGCTCGTGGTGGTGATGCCCGGCACCGGGACACGGACGGCTTTCCTCCGGCGGCGCTTCGGGCACCTCCTTTGGCGGCAGCTGGGTCCGCAGGGTGTCGGCAATCATGGTAAAGGCCTTGGCGGTGATGCTCTCCGGGTGAAGGTTCACCACCGGCACGCCGCTGTCGGCGGCCTCGGAAAACAGCGGGTCGATCGGTATCGAGCCCAAAAAAGGAATTTCCATCATACGGGCCAATTGTTTACCCTTGTCTCTGCCGAAGAGATAGACCGTGTCTCCGCAACCACCGCAGACATACATGCTCATATTTTCAATGAGCCCGAGAACCTTAGCGCCCAGTGTCTGTGCGGCGTTGACGGCTTTGGAGCACACCAGGGTGGCCACTTCCTGGGGGGTGGTGACGATGATCGCACCATCCAAGTCGGGGATTGATTTGAGAATGGCAATCGGTTCGTCGCCGGTTCCCGGTGGAAGGTCCACCAGCAGGAAATCCAGACCGCCCCATTTGGCGGAGGACAGCAGTTGTCGGATGGTGCGGCTCTTGGCCTGACCGCGCCACATCACCGGCGTCATGTCACCGGGCCAGAACAAGGCTACCGAAAGGGCCTTGATACCGTGTTCGGTCACAACCGGATCGAGCCAGAAGGCGCCGTTGAGCTTGGCCTCTTTTTTAATTCCGAACATTTTCGGTACGCTGGGACCGTGCAGGTCGGCATCGAAAACGCCCACCTTCAGTCCGGCCTTTTGCAAAGCCGCCGCCAGATTTACCGTGGTGGCGGTTTTACCGACACCACCCTTGCCAGAGAGGATGGCGATCTTGTATTTGACATACTGTAAGGCTTCGGCGATGGCGCCTTCCTTGGCCAGCTGGTGCTGCTGTTTTTCTTTGAATTCCTTACGGGTCACTTCCTCCATTGAATCCTCCTTGCCGGCAATACCGATTATGACAGGCGTCTAAGGTGATACTTTTGGCTGCCGATTCCCATGTGTTCGGCTTCCTGAAGCACGGCCATAACGTCTATCCCGCTGACCGTTGCCACTTCTACGCATCCCTCTTCCTGGATGATGTCAAGACTGGCACGATCGATGGCGACCGGGTCGTTTGAGGCCAGAAAGCCTTTGTTTGAAACCACCGGGTTCTGGCTAAAGGGGTAAAATTCCGGCTGCGGCGTCACGTCCCAAAGGTAGTTGATGAAAAATATTTTGCCTTCCACCGCCGCCTTGACCCCCAGATGACTTTCCAGGGCCCGGCGCTGGAAGGCACGCAGGTCCGGCAAGGGGGGTTTTTGTCCGTTAAAGATGTATGGGGTGATAGATTTGAGCAAACGGGTGCGGGCGCGGCCGACAAGACAGTCGAATCCGCCGTTGATCAAAGCCCCGTTCAGCCCCACCAGTGGGTGCAGGGTGACGTGCGAGAGCACCCAGAGGGCATCGCTGCGGCAAACCGCCGTGCCCACTTCCACCCCGCCCAGTTCGGAATCGGACAGGTTGCAGGGAAACAAATCGCCCTCGTCGCCACTGAAACCGCCGTTAATGACGAAATGGCCGCCGAGGGTTTCGTTGGAAAACCCTTGGGAGCTGGTTAATTTCATGAAATTGTTGCCGCGGGCCTGTTTCCAGTAGTCTATCAGTTTCAAACCGTCACAGACCACCGGGCGAGTCTGCGTGGCCGCATTGGCGGCCTCGGCGACGGTTCGCACAAATTCGGGCCGCAGACCGTAATCATACCCTTCCTCGGCCGTATTGACCTTCAAGGCCACCCGCATCCCTTCCGATAAGTCCGCGGTCGCCCCGGAAGATTCAATCAGCCGCGTCAGTTTGTGCCTGACGGAGTTATCGAAGTGCATGCATGTCGTGTCTACCCAGATGACGTCGCTCATGGTGCGGCCTTCCGGTCGAGGCTCGGGAATACAAAGCAGTTGCGGGAGGGTGAAACCACCCTCCCGGGTACATTGCAATATTTAATCGGGCGTCTTGCCTTTGAACGGGTCGTACTTCTTCCACTCGTTGAAGGCCCATTCCTTCTCGTAGTCATTCCGGCGGAAAGGCATGACCTCGGTGGTCAGGTCGTGTTTCCTAAACACATCCCGCAACCGTATGGTTGTGGGTTTGTGGTTGGCCACACCACCCTTGCGGATCTGCCACTTGGCGATGTGCTCGGGTGTCATCGGCGGCTCATAGTTTTTGAGCTTGTACTTACGGGTACCCAGGCCGATCTTTTCTCCGGCTGCCTGGGTTATTCGCGGGCTAAAGCCATTGACGATACGAAAACGGTCGTCACCCGGCTTGCAGCCCTTCTCGTCGGCCACCGAACCGGGGCTGACCGGTGCATTGTCGATGGCATCCAGCGTGGCTTCCTCGACGGCGATCAGGTCCTTACCGGCGAAAATACCCACATCCGGGGCAATCGCCAGACCGGCCCAGGGGAAGCAATCGCACTCGGGCACGACGTCGATGGCGCAGTTGATGAAGCCGACTTTGCCGCGGTCAAAACACTTCAGCGCGCCCAGAGCGGCATCGGCATGCGCGATCATGGCATTGGGGAAGTAATTTTCCTCAAAGCCAATGCCGGTCATTCCTGAAAAAAGACAGGTCACCTGACAGGAGTAACACAGCCGGCAGCGTTCGGGATACCAGATTTTGCCATGTTCGGCAACTTTGTGAGCGCTGCGCGGGCAGGAATCATCGCACATCTTGTGGAACTTGCAGGCCTTTCCGGGACACTTATCGGTGAACTTGGGCCAACCGATGGCATCGTGCGGATCGCCCCAGTGGGCCAGGTGCGTGATGTACTTGCCCCGTTTGGACTGGCAGCCGATGCCCAGCTGTTTCAGGATCCCGCCATACATGGTGATGGAATGACCTCGGGCGTGGGCGAGAACGATCATGGCATCGGCCTCGGCGATGGCCCGTCCGATATATGTTTCCTTGATGATCAGGCCTTCGGGAATATCGACCCGATAATCGTCTTCACCGGAATACCCGTCGGCGATGAGCACCGGGCAGCCGAAAGTTGCATCGGTGTACCCATGCCGGATGGCGCCTTCCATCTGGTACTGGGATATGGCCATGCTGTTGTACGTATGGTAGGATAATGTGGTGTCATTGACGACATACGGATTACCACCGCAAGCACGGACTTCTTCGACGATGGCGGCGATATATTCCGGGCGCAAGATCGCTGTTCGGTTGTATTCGCCATAGTGGATCTTGATGGCCACTTCATCGCCCTTTTTGAAGCACTCATTGAGTTTGGCTTCGTAAAAGAGGTCTTTTGTCTTGCAGATCATCGATTCGGTCCAGTTGGTGGCATTGGCTTCAGCGAACCAAACCGGGGCGGGACCCTTCTCGGTGTAAGTTCCCCACTTTTTTTTGGTGGGATTCCAGCTTTTAGATTGGTAGGTGTCTCGCCCCCCTACCACGGGTCCTTTCATTTCATTCCACTTGGTTGGGTCATACTTGTGTTCAACCATCTAAAATACCTCCTTCTACGCACATCGTGTGATAGGTTGCTCCCACCAAACGGCTCCACTCGAGTTGTGTTTGCCATGCCGGCGTAAAACCATTTGGTAGGCGGCCTCTGAAGAGGTTTGTGCCTGCAGCCACCTCCCTTCCGTTCGGATTGCGATGCGGTGACCCGCTCCTGAAGAATTCATCACCTTGTTGTGGAATCGTGGAGAACCAGCAAACCGAAATTGCTGCTGAGACGACTGGCGGCATCCAGAAAAGGCCGTCAGTCAAGGGCTTGGCAAACAACCGGCACCGCGAAACTCTATTTAGCTTGCAAACGGTGTGCCGCTCAGCGCGGGGGGGAGCTACACCCGCGGCGGGACCCGTATAATACCTGGTTTGTCTATATATTTCAGTTAAATAGACTATACTGCAGCGGCCAGTCGATTCTGTGGCCGGCAACTGTCGCCGATCGGCCTTTCGGAAAGAAGCGAGGCGAAAGTTCACAAGATTACAGGTACAGTGATGACATGTTTCTGAAATTACATTACTTATTTTGCGATTCGACGGGTGGGGCGAAAAGGGACAAACCACCACAGGGTGGCAGCCCGCTCGGCCTCACGAAAATATTCTATATTTTTTTATTTTTTTATAAAGGGTCTTACGGTTGATGCCCAGGACATTGGCGGCCTGGCTTTGGTTGCCGTCAGTCTCGGCAAGCACGCGCATGATGTGTTCCTTTTCGATATCCTCGAGGGTTTTAGAGGATGTAGACGGGACGGATTTCTGCATCGCGAAATGGGGTGGTATATGGTCCTTCGTGATGATCTCGGAATCGGTCAGGATGTCAACTTTGTTAACAGCCGATTTGAGCTCCCGGATGTTACCCGGCCAGGGGTAGGAAATCAAGATTTCGGCGGCTTCGGGTGAGATCCTTTTTATGGGGGAGTCATTTGTGCGGATGCTCAGGAAATGCCTCGCCAGCGGCAGGATATCCTCAGGTCGCTTTCTCAAGGGGGGGATGGTTATCGAAAATTCGGCCATTCTGTAAAACAGATCCGAACGGATTCTTCCCAGTGCAACCGCTTCTTCGATGGATAGATTGGTGGCGAGCACAACCCGGGTATCAACTTGGGTTTCCTTGGTTTCCCCCACCCGCCGGATGCGGCCGGTCTCCAGAAACCGCAAGAATTTTTTTTGTAAATCGAGATCGATATTGCCAATTTCATCCAGGAACAATGTTCCGCCGTGGCTCTTTTCCACCAGCCCGACCTTGGCTTCCGAGGCTCCCGAAAATGAGCCCTTTTTATGCCCGTACAGTTCGCTTTCAACCAGATTCGGGGTCAGCAAACCGCAGTCGAGGGTGAGGAAAGGACCACTTTTCCTGGGGCTGTTACGGTGAATATAGGCGGCCAGCACATCCTTACCGGAACCGGTCTCACCCTGGATCAGAATGGTATTTTCGGTAGGGGAAACCTTTTTTACCAGTGCGTAGACTTCCTGCATGGCTTTACTGGGGCAAACTATAAATTTTCCCTTGTCTACGGTGTCGGCTGAGTCGACGGATGGCAAAAAGTTCCCCTGCCTGTGGCTGTCTCTCACCGCGTATTTTACCAGGGTCAGGAGTTCGTCGAGTTTGAACGGCTTGGTGACGTAATCGCGTGCACCGAGTTTTACGGACTCTACCGCCGAGTGGATGTCGCCGTAACCGGTTATCATGATCACTTCAGACCGTGGATTTTTCCGCTTTAAAAGTTTGAGCGTATCTATTCCGCTCATTTTGGGCAGCTTCAAATCCAGTAAAACCACATCATAATCTTGACCGTCCACGAAACCGAGGCCTTCTTCACCGCTCTTGGCGGTTGTGACGTCGAAACCCTCCAGCATGAATTCGTTTCTGATCAGATGCCGAATATTCTGTTCGTCGTCAATGGCCAGAATTTTCCCCTGACTCATCGTCGAATCTCCTCTATTACCGAAACGGTATTTGCTCTTGCCACCGGTTGTTTAATTTGGATGAAGCGGGAACCGCAGGGTGAAGGTTGCACCTTGGTCTACGTTGCTGCTGAATTGGATGTCTCCTTTATGATGTTGCACGATATTGTAACAGATCGACAGATCGATTGGGTTGCCGTCTCCGGTGGCCTGTGTCATACAGGACGGATCGAAAATGTTGACATGGAAGCGCTCGGGTTTGACGCAGCCTGTGTGTGATATCTGTAATTCTGCATTTTTATCATCATTTGAGGAGGTTAATTTTAGCGTACCGCCATCCTCCATGCACAAGAACGCATGATTGAAAAGATTCAAAAAGAGGTGTTTCAACAACGATTCTTTGCCTATTATCGTACCGAAGCCTTTCGTCAGTCGATTTTCGAAAGATATTATTATTTTGCTGTCTTTGGCATGCTGCCGGAAAAGAGCAACCGTATCCCTGATGATACGGTCGACATGGAGCGGTTCGAAATCATCTCCTGAAATGCGACTAAACTCTTGTAGTCTTTGAATGATGTTCTTGCAGCGATAGGCCTCGGCGTGAATGATCTCTAAATACTCTTTAAAGGATTCCAACTTCTTGCCGACCTCTTCGCCCGCAACATTTTTGAGGCGTTTGAGCAAACCCTCGGAAAAACCAGATATCGATGTCAACGGGTTGTTGATCTCATGCGCGATACCTGCGGCCAGAAAGCCGATCGCCGCCATTCGGTCCGCTTGCATGAGTTTGAACTCGTAGTCCTTGCGTTTGGTCACATCCCGCATCAGAAGAATGATTTCCGCGACCCTGCCGTTTTGATCCATGATAGGGGATGTGGTCCATTCGAAATAATGCCCGGCAAACTTCCCGTTTTTTATAAAAACCTCGCCCTGAAGCGTTTCATCGTTTGCCATCGTTTTCAAAGACGGGCAGTTTTTGCATATGTCTTCCTTATGATAGTAAGCTTGAAAACATTTTCTGCCGATCAAGGAAACACCTGGAAACATGGCTTGCTGAATCCTGTTTGCGAAGACGATATTTAGATTCCGGTCGAGAATGGTCAACCCGTCGCTGATGCTGTTAAAGATGGCCTCAAGACGGTTGCGGCGTTGGGCCAATTTGACATTCAGATTCTCCAACTCCGTTATCTTCTTTCGGACTTCTTTGAAGTGACCGATTTTTGAGGAGCCGATGCCTTTAAAATCGTGAACTTGCTGTTTCACGGCTTTGCCCATGATTGAGTGCCGATGTTTTCCCCGAGGGGGTGGCGGTTATAGATGCTTTGGCAAGTTTCTTTCTTGCTGCTGCAACGGCAGCCTTCGTCTAAAAGGCTTCCCGGTACATTTCCTCTATGGCTTCGACGGCATAGCAGTGCGGGTTGGTCAACATGCAAAGGTCCTCCTCGGCCTGTTTGGCCAGGATAGGGATATCGGCTGCCCTGACGCCGACTTGAGACAGGCGTGTGGGGAGACCGAGATCTGAAATCAAGGCTTCTATTTTTACGGGCACCTCGATTGCGGCCCTCTCGATGGGGACCCTGCGGGTTTCGACACCCATTGCATTTGCAATCTTTGCAAACTTTGCCGGCACGTGTTCCAAATTACGACGGACCACCACCGGCAGAAGAAGTGAGTTGGCTAAACCATGGTGCAGGTCATACAGGCCTCCAAGTGGGTGCGCTAACGCGTGTACGGCGCCGAGAATGGCGTTCGAAAATGCGATGCCGGCTTCCAAGCTGGCGATCGCCATCCCTTCAAGTGCTTTGATGTCCTTGGTTTTGGCTGCGTCGACGAGGTGTTTGAATACCAGTTCGATGGCATGGATGGCATGCGGGTTGGTCATCGGCCACGACAAGGATGAAACGAAGGCTTCGATGGCATGGGTCAGGGCGTCCATGCCGGTGGCGGCGATGAGTTCCGGTTCTTTGGTCTGAAGTAACACGGGATCGATGAGCGAAACGTCGGCCATGATCGCACGGCTCAAGATCGTCATTTTGATCTTGTCCTGCGGGTCGGCAATAATGGCAAACTGGCTGACGTCCGAACCGGTTCCGGCCGTGGTGGGAACACAGATCAATGGCGGTATCGGCTGCGAAATAAGGTTGCATCCAACGTAATCCTGAATGCGGCCGTGATTGGTCACCAGAATAGCAATTCCTTTTGCCGTATCCATGGGACTGCCACCCCCCAGTGCGATGATCACATCGCATTTCTCGGCGTTGTACAGCTGCGCTCCCAGTTCGACCTGGAAACTCCGGGGATTGGTGACCACATTATCGTATACAATGCTCTTAAGATTTTCTTTGTCCAGGAACGTTATGGCGGCATCCACCCAACCGGCTTCGATAACGCCTGGATCCGATACCACCAGCACCCGTTCACCCCCAAGACGTTTGGCGCAATGACCGATCTGTGTCAGAGAATTGATGCCATAAATAATCTCGGGGATTTCAAACTTCAATAAAGAATCATCGGGTTCCATGGGGAGTCATTTCTATGTTGAAGGCAAGTTTTTTATGTTGCTTACCATACATCCACCGGCCTCTGCAAATCGGATCGCGAGATCGATTCAATTTGTCGATAGATGAATGTTATGGTTTATACCGCCCTTGTCACGGGCGATACGATCATCATTGAAATAAGGAGCGCATCATCGATGGAAAACAATTCGTGGAAGACCAAACCGACGGATCGGTTCGTTCTCAAGTGGATAAAGTTGAACCTGTCGGCGCGGATAACGCCGCACCTGTTGGCGTGGCCGTGGCTCTCGCCCTGGCAGATCACCCTCTCATCGGCGCTCCTCGGTTCCCTGGCCGGTCTGGTGTTCGCTCTGGGAGTCGGCTGGCTGGCCGGCATCATGGCAGCCGCCGCTCAGGTCCTGGACGGCGTCGACGGTCAGTATGCCCGTTTGACCGGCCGCGTGAGCAAGGGCGGAGCCTTTTGGGATTCGGTTCTCGACCGATACGCCGACGGTGCCATGGTCATCGGCATGGTGGTGTACCTGATTCGCCTGCCGTTTCCCTTATCGCCGGGAATGTTGATTTTCCTCGGATCTCTGGCCCTTATCGGCTGCAATTTGATCAGCTATTCCAGCGCCCGTGCGGAAACTCTCGGCCTCGACCTCGGGCCGCCGACGCTTGCCAGCAAGGGGACCCGCACCAGCGTCATGATTTTGTGCGCCTTTTTCAGTTTTATCTGGTCCGGTCTGCCGGTAGTAGCACTGGTTTACCTGGTGATCCATCCGAACGGGACGGTTCTGTTCCGACTCTTGAAAACACGTGCGTAATCGGTGGACGGCGGGTGATCTGTGGAGAGCGATCGGTAAATCTGTGCCCGCCCTGGTGCGACGGGACGTGGCTACGAAATTGTTTGCATATTCTATAGACCTTGCTTTCCATCACCACATCCCTCCAAGCCGGGTCTGGGCCAGGGGTTCAACGTTCAGCCCAGCCGCTGGCTTGAAAATCGGCCAGTTTGATCGAGAAAGAAACTGTGCCATTTTGGCGTAGTTTCATACGAGGGTTGAGGGATGAAAGCAATTTGAGGTTTCAGGTGGCAGGTGTCGGCCATTTAAATCTCAAATAACAAAACTCAAATTCCAACCAAAACACAATGACCGAAATTCAAAATTCCAAACTA
>JBDNAO010000398.1:0-7258 GCA_039768375.1 Desulfobacterales bacterium
AAGTTTGTTTTGACATTTTTCGCGTCTCCTTGTCGGCACATTAAATAAAGGTACATCTTTATCTAGGGGGTATAATGAGTACCAAACAAGGCAAAGTCAAATGGGCCGTGTGTGCGCTAAAGCATACAAAAGCCTCATCAATTCGGGAAAACGGCGACTCGAAAACCACCGATCCAAATGTGTGGCCGGTCCAGGATGCCCTAAAATTTTCAGTTGACATGCCATTCAAAAATAGTGTAACCAAATATCACAATGTGGTAGTCGGGTGGTGCGGGTTGCGCATACCGGCTGAAACACTCTGAAACTTGCCGTTAGTTTTTCCAATTCTGCGTTCTATCTGATCTGAGCATCCGCTGCCATTTTTCCTCGAATGTCTTTGTAAATTTCTGATAAAGGAAAAAAGGTGGACTTTCAATATCCTAAATAATATTCATTAAATATAAACCGTTTTAAATTACACGATAATCGAAAAAGGCCCCCGGAGTGAACCACAGGCTTTCGAAAGCGCTGGCAATGATCCCGGCAGCCCTAATCTCTCTGCTTGTCGGGTGCGGCGACAATACCGAAGTCAAGGTCGTGGATTTTTCGCAGACGGTCAGCGTCGAGCAACCCGGAAGCCAAACGTCAACGACCGCCAGTTTCCGCGTTGCCGTCGGGGCGATGATTTCACCGCGCGAAACCGTACACCTGTATCACGATTTGCTCGACTACATTGCTGAAAAACTGGGTCGTGATGTCGAACTCGTCCAGAGAAAAACGTACGGTCAAATCAACGAGTTGTTTACCACCAAACAAATCGATCTGGCCTTCATCTGTTCCGGACCTTATTCCACGGGCAAAGACCGGTACGGTTTCTATGCGTTGGCCGTGCCGCAGATTAACGGCCAGCACCTGTACCACTCCTATCTGATCGTCCACAGGGACAGCTCCTACCAGGTGTTTTCGGACTTAAAAGGAAAAATCTTCGCCTTCACCGACCCGGATTCCAACACCGGACGCCTCGTGCCCGCCTATTGGCTAAGCCTGGAGGGAGAAACCCCTGAAAATTATTTCGGCAGAACAATGTATACGTACAGCCACGACAATTCCATAATGGCCGTGGCCATGGGTCTGGTGGACGGCGCTGCGGTGCACGGACAGATCTGGGAATATTACAACAGGCGAAATCCCGTCTACACATCGAAAACCCGTGTTATCAAGAAATCGATCGGCTTCGGCAACCCGCTGCTGGTTGCCGCGCGGCAACTGCCAGGCCGGACGAAGAAAGACATCCGCGACCTGCTGTTCGTCATGCACCAGGACAGAAAAGGGAAAAAAATTCTGGATGAATTGATGATCGACCGGTTCGTTACACCGGATGACCAGTGGTATAAACCTATCGTGGCCATGAAACAAAAGTGCGATCAAACCCAATAAAGCTGCAAAGCCTCAAAAGCAAACTGTTGTTGGCGGTCTTCACGCTTGTTCTCGGCAGTGGACTGCTGATCTCTCTGCTCGTCACCCACCGTTACAGTGTCAACCTTTTAGAAAACCTGGTCACCCAGGGCCAATATCTTTCCAAAACTCTCGCTCTCGAGGCCACCGACAAAATTCTCACCAACGATGTCGTGGCCTTGCAGAAGCTCCTGAGCGACCAGACGGGAAGCAATCCCAATGTTGGGTATCTTTTTATCGTTCGAGACGGCCGGATCCTGGCCCACACTTTCGCCAAGGGTTTTCCCATGGGGTTGATCGGCGCCAATAACCCTCAAAGCGATGAATCCGGACATTTTTTACGGATCGCTTCTGAAACCGGTGAAGAGTACCTTGATTTTGCGTGGCCGGTTTTATCCGGTCAAGGTGGCACCCTGCGCATCGGTATTTCCGAAAAACCGTATCGGAGTCGGATCAATCGGTTGTGGCTTCAAATAACCGCCATAACCATCGGCATCCTCATTGCGGCCCTGGCCGTCAGCTACCTGTTCATCAGGCGGTTTACCGGACCACTGACGGCGCTGGCCGAAGCCGCCGAAAGTATCGATTCCGGCAATCTAAACATCGATATTAAATTGACCGGGCAAGACGAGATCGGCCGCTTGACGATATCCTTTAATCACATGATCGACCGCCTCCGCAACTACACCCAAATACTCGAAAAAAGGGCCGCGGAAATCGACCGGGCCCACGGGCAGACGCGAAGATCGTTTGAAATTATCCAAAAGATTGGCTCTCAGTCCACGCTGCAAGATGTCAGTTCTTATTTGATTGAAAAACTTCAAAAAATCGTCACCTGCTCCGATCTGGTATTATTGATCATGAGCCGGAACCAGGAATCTGTCTTCGTGTTTGCCGGTGATCGATTGACGGTGCAGCCGAGGGCTTCCATTGGAGACGAATGGAAGTTACTGGAGGGATTGGAAGATATTTCTTTTATCGATAAAGACAATCTCAGAGTGTCCATCATCTCTGACGCCTTCCCTACTGCCCACCGGTTTGCAGCTTTCCCTGTAGATTTCGAAAATCAAACACTCGGAACCCTATTGGTCGGCTGCCCAAAGGTGTGCCGGTGTAATGCCGAAGACCTGGAGGTAATGAACTTAATTTTACAGGAATCCGCCGGCGCAATTAACCGCGCCGCCAGACATGAAGAGGATCTGGGGCGTATCAAAAGCCTATTGGAGACTCAATCGGAATTCAATGGCATCGTCGGCAAGGATACGCAAATGCAAATTATATTCAAACTCATTCAAGATATCGCCCCAACAGATGCCACGGTTTTGATTCAAGGTGAGAGTGGTACCGGCAAAGAATTGGTGGCCAAGGCCATTCATAGTCAGAGCCTTCGCAAAGACGCACCGTTCATCGTCATTAATTGTTCGGCATACCCAACGACGCTGTTGGAAGGTGAGATCTTCGGTCACGAGAAGGGCGCCTTCACCGGTGCGATCCGGCAGAAGCCGGGCCGGTTCGAACAGGCCCACGGTGGGACCATTTTTTTAGATGAAATCGGTGAGATTTCCCCCACCGCTCAGATCAAGCTGCTGCGGGTCCTGCAGACCAAGAAGTTCGAACGATTAGGGGGTGAAAAGACCCTGGCGGTTGATCTCCGTATTATTTCGGCAACGAACAAGGACTTGCTGCAGGAAGTCAAAGAGGGCCGATTCCGCGAGGATCTCTACTACCGGCTGAACGTTATCCCGATTCAACTGCCGCCGTTACGTGATCGAGGCAACGACATCCCTTTGCAGGCGAGGTTTTTTTTAGCCCGCTTCGCCGCCGAACAGGAAAAGGATGTGCGGGAATTTACCTCAGAAGCCATGCGACGGCTGCTCGATTACCGTTGGCCGGGCAACGTCCGTGAACTGAAAAACAGCATCGAACACGCTGTCGTACTGGCAAAGGGACATCGCATTGAAGTCACCGATCTTCCCACCGCCCTGTGCAGCACCGAGGCGGTCAACCGTATCCATCCCTCCCGAACCATCCCCGGCACCGAAGCCAACCTGCTCCGGGAAGTCCTTGAAGAGTGCGGCTGGAATAAAAAAGAATCCGCCCGCCGCCTCGGTATCAGCCGCAGTACCCTTTACAGCAAACTCAAAAAATACCGGATCTCCCCACCAAAAACCATCCCCTCACCGACCATCCGTTGATCAGGCAACACCCGCAAAAAAAGCGAAGACCAGGGGATCTTGCCGTTAAGTGCTTTGCACCTGCTCGTTCGCTGCACCCCACCGGTATCGCCCCGGGACCGTGTACGGATTTTGTACACGCTTATCTATCTGAATATAAATGATTTTTAGTTTAAGCACATTTATCGTGCCCAACAGTTGGACAAGTTATCTCCTTTGAATGCCGGCAACCCGGGAACTAGTCTCATTTGGCCTCTACCGCGAACATTTTCATCAAGCACAATACATGAAAACTATTATTTAATTTCAATAGGTTAAAAACTTAAAGCCTCCTCTTCGTCCTTCTTTTAACCGCCTTCAGGTCGAGCCTTTTTCAATTGGCATGCCACTTGCTCCTTTGACAAATGGACAGAAGCACAAACTTCCCCGGTCTCTAGCCGGGAACCGTCCGGGAACTAACTTTCCGATGATACAGGAGATCGTCATTGTGAACGCCGATGAGACCCAGCGCCGCGATTTAGTACAGATACTGGAACCACGGCACTACAGGGCCACTTCGCTCGATTCCTTGAAACGGCTTGAGGCGTATCTCCGGAAAAAATTCTGTTTAGCGGTCCTGATCGACTTGGACAACCTACCCGCCGATCAGCGGTTTTTCAAAAACCTGAAAAAAATGCACCCCGACGTTTGTATTCTGGGTCTTTCCGAACGCCCGTTTCATCCAGAACTTGAAGAGGCCATCAGTCGGCACTTTTTTGCCTGTGTCAGCAAACCGGTTGACCCGGATGAAATTTTTTTCCTTTTGAACAGCATCCCCGAACAGCCCCAATCGCGGCAACATATTGATTGAATACGTAACAACCAAGGAGGAGCACATGAACACGAAAGCATTCGGTCAGGTTCTCATACCGGCACTGGTGGTCATCTTTATTGCCGCCTGCGGCGTCGAGCAGCCGGTGGACGTCAAGGCGATTACATCCCAGCCCAAAACCTATGTCGGGTCGGACACGTGCAAAATGTGTCACCTGGAACACTACGACTCCTGGAAGATGACTCTTCACAGCCGCATGCTCCAGGACGCCAAAAAGAACGAGGATGCCATCATCGTCCCCATCGACGAGAAAGTGATCCGTGAAGACCTGGCCAAGCTCGAAGACAAGCTCAAGGTACCGTCCAGCGAAATCTTCGTTCCCAAGCTTGACGATATTTTCTACACAATCGGCAGCCAGTGGAAACAGCGCTACCTTGTCAAAAAAGACGACACCCTCTTCATTTCGCCGATACAATACAACGCTGATACCAACCGATGGGTCAACTATCATGAAGCCGATTGGGACAAACGGCCCTGGGCGCTTAAATGCGGCGGCTGTCACGCCACGGGTGTGGATCTGGAAACAAACACATTCGTGGAGCCGGGTGTTGCCTGTGAAGCATGTCACGGGAAGGGTTCCTGGCATGCGGCCCTGCCCAAAACGGCGGTCTTTGAAAAGCGCGAGACTATTGTCAACCCGGCCAAGCTGACCATGGGAGTGGCAGCCCAAATCTGTGGTTCCTGCCACAATCGTGGCAAGTCTACCCAGATGAAGGGTTCCGGCTGGCCGGTGAATTATGCTCCCGGCAAGGCACTGGAAGCATATTACACATCCACTTCTTTTGAAGCCGGAGACGTCAAACACGTTTACGCCAATGAGTTCTCCAAGGGGCATCACCAGCAATTCATCGACTGGAAACAATCGAAACATTCTGCGGAAGGCGTCACCTGCACCTCATGCCATTTTGTGCACCAGATCGGTGTACCGCCCACCCGTTCCCAGACTTTTTCGGCAGGTTCGAAACAGTGCTTCGAATGCCACGTCCAGGTTAATCAGAACATGGCCCATTCGATCCACTCCTTTGCCAACTGCGTCGGCTGCCATATGCCGCGCATAGCAAAAAGCGCCGAGTCCGGCGACATCCGCAGTCATGTGTTCGTAACGCTGCTGCCTGAACTCACGCTGAAGAATCCAGAAGTACCCAATTCGTGCCAAACATGTCACAAGCACAAAAACGAAGATCTGAAGGAATTGCAGGCGGAATGGGAAAAACTGGCCAAACTTCCCAGACCGGTAGGAATGCCCATTGATCCGATTGGTTACAAGCGGGCCGAATAGACAGTCAGGAGATCGCCATGAAACATTGGAGTACTGACAAAATCTTGATCGTCCTGACGGCCGTGCTGGTATCGGTAGTGCTTGGGTCACTGCCGATACCAGCTGCAGCCCAGGAGGAGGTGGCCTCGGCCATCAGGCGTTACAAGGACCGGGAGGCCAGTACCGGGTTCTATGAAGAGTACGAAGTCCGTCCTAGCGGCCGACGGCCGATCGTTTCGGTGCCCGGAGTTCAAAGGGGCATCTTCCCATACAGCCCGACAGCCGCCAGCGTGGGAGTCAGGTCACGTTTGACCGACTCGCACCAGGGCGTTCCATTCTATCGCATAAAAACCTGTGTATCCTGCCACCCGGAACAAGCCCGTGACATCCACACAGTGCGGGCAAACTTGACCTGCAGGCAATGTCACGGCAAGGAGCCGATCGCCAGCAACGGTCATTACTATTCACTAATGAATCCCATCCGGCGTCACGCTTACGTGTGCGCTAAATGTCATGAAGGTGCCAGCGCTTCATATGCCAGTTATGTGGTGCATGCGCCCAATCCGTCTTTAGCCGGTACGCTCAAAACTTTCCCGCTGCTCTTTTATGCCTTCTGGATCATGATTGTGATTGCGGTGGGCACCTTCGCGTTATTTTTGCCGCACACCATCCTGTGGGGAATCCGGGAACTTTTTATAAAAAAGGAGAAAAACGACCGTGAGCCCGACGACAAAGAATAGGATCAAACGGTTTACGCCGCTGCAGCGGATTTTTCATCTATTGCTGATGCTGTCTTTCTTGACTCAGGGGGCAACGGGCCTTGCCCGTATGTATATCGAGACCGCCTGGGGAAAGGGGTTGAGCCACTTTTTTGGCGGCTACCAATCCGCGCTGACGATCCATATATATGTTGGAATTTTCATGATCTGCGGGTTTGTGATCCATGGCATCTACATGCTGTTTCAAATCAACTGGAAGCAGTTTCCAGGCAGCCTTTATGGTCCGGATTCGATCCTCTTTCGCCCCAAAGACCTGAAAGACTTTCTCCAGCATATTGCCTGGTTCCTGGGCATCAAAAAGGCACCCGAGTTCGACCGCTGGGGCTACTGGGAAAAATTTGATTACTTCGCCGTGTTCTGGGGAATGATTATTCTGGGTGTTACCGGGCTGCTGATGACCTATTCTCTGGCTTCAAGCCGGATTATGCCCGGATGGGGGTTGAATGTGGCCTTCTGGATTCATCGTATCGAAGCCCTCCTGGCCATGGCACATGTGTTCGTCATTCATTTTTTTATCGCCCATGTGCGGCGTCACAATTTTCCAATGGACCATGCCATGTTCCAAGGCAGTGCCAATCTCAATGCAGCCCGGCACGAGAGGCCCGCCTGGATTGAGCGGCTCAAGCAAAGCGGCGAACTAGAAGGTGCATTGGTTGCTGAAGCCATGCCGGCTCAACGCGTGATTTATTACATATTCGGCTTTGCCGCTGTGGCGGTGGGATTGTTTTTGCTGATCGGAGCC
>JBDNAO010000399.1:0-5634 GCA_039768375.1 Desulfobacterales bacterium
CGGCGCATATCGGGATATGTGCCGGCGGATGTAACGCAGTAGACGGGCCAACAGACAAGCAAGATGTGGATTTATTTTTTTCTGGGGCCCTTAAACATTTGCCCTGTTATTTTGGTTGATATTTTTTCATATCGGGCCATAGCGATGTGTCGGCTAGGGCGCTGACCATCGGGCGGGTGATGATCTTCGAGCGTCTTTGGAAGCCAACAAGTATTGCTTCGGTGATCAAGAAACTTTTGACCGGACGCAATTTTGCCTTCGATGTGGCAGGGTAACACCGCCGATGTTACGGCCCTTGTTCCGGTGGGCGAGCGGCTGCAGAAACGATCTGACATCAGCAGCTTCTGTGTGGTCGGCGACCGGGGCCTGGTCAGCAAAGATGCCCTTGAGAAGCTTGAGCAGCTTTCTGTTTGATAATTGGCGGAGAGACCGGGATTCGAACCCGGGGTGCAACTTTCGCCGCACACTCGCTTAGCAGGCGAGCGCCTTCAGCCAGCTCGGCCATCTCTCCTTAATTTATTATGAGAAACGGGGTGCCCCCGTTTCTCATAATAAATTAATATTTGGGGATCTACATTGTCCTTTTGAGCCCGCAGCGTGCTGCGGGCGTTTCATAAATTTGTGACACAAATTTATTGGCGGAGGGAGTAGGATTCGAACCCACGGAGGTTTAACCCTCAACGGTTTTCAAGACCGCCGCTTTAGACCACTCAGCCATCCCTCCGAAATTGCGGCTCCCAAGCTTTGGTTTTCTAACATTTCGGCGGCAACCGGTCAATATTTTTGTTGAAAGCGACTCCTGATGATTGTTGACAGAACCGAGCATATATGGTTTTCTTATGCGTTCAAAATTCAGTGAATATTGACCCTGAGAGGATTGTGGCGATGAAGCAAAAGTATGAGATCATAAAGGACAATGAAAAAAACACTCTGATTCTGAGGGAGTACGCCGAACTGGATAAAGACACCCTCTCGCCGTTATGTGAGGAATCCTATGACATTACCGCGATTGCCGCGGCTGTCTCGGGCGGCAAGAGCACGCTGATCGCTGCCCTGCGAACCAAAAACATGTACCCGCCGGGACTCTACGCCGAGAAAATCGCCGATACGGTCACGGAACTGTTGGGAGATGGGGAGAAGCAAGCGGCTGAACTGCTGTTCGATGATATCGAACTGCTGAACCGGGAGCGGGAAAGAGAGATACGCGAAGCTGAAATAAAGGACAAGGTTGAGGTTGAGGAAATCGACGAACTGCTGACCGATGATTTCGAGGATGACGAAGACGATTTCAAGGGGGGTGGCGAAATCAAGGACATCAATTCGCTGAAAGTCGCCGACGACGATTACGGCGACGGGGATGAAGAACCCTAATGCGATTGGCCCGGCGGAAAAGGTGAACGACTGATCGAACCCGGTCCGAAATTCCGCTCGCTAACGGATTGGTCAATTGGGCCTTGACACGAACACCTGTATTTAATAGTCACATTAATATCAAGCGGATGCTGAACATCTATACTGGATATTTGGTGCTACAGTTCGAGGATCGTGACTATTTTGCACAATGGGTTTTATCATAGGCGACAGAGCCGTTTTGGCCGTGTGGCGATAATTTGATGCCGGCGGTCTGAACGGCTTTTTTTATGATCGGCCTTATAGGCCATATCCTACCGGCGGATAACAACCAGCGTTACAGACGCATCAAGGAGGTGCCGATGGAAAAGGAAAAACAATTTTATGAAAGACTGGCGGAGAGGGGTGTAACCAGGCGCGATTTCATGAAGTATTGCACCTTCCTCACGGCGACCATGGGTCTCTCGTCTTCCTTCATTCCCAAGGTGGCCGAGGTGTTTGCCGCACCCAAAGAGCGTCCACCGGTCATTTGGCTGCACTTCGGCGAGTGCACGGGATGCTCAGAGTCCCTGCTAAGATCGCAATACCCTTACATCGATGACCTGGTGCTCGAAACGCTCTCGCTCGAATACCACGAAACCGTTATGGCGGCCGCCGGTCAGCAGGCGGAAGACCAACTGAAGGCATCCGCGAAGAAATACAACGGTAAATTCATCTGTGTCGTCGAGGGGTCCATTCCGACCAAGTTCAATGGTGGTTACGGCAAAATCGGCGGGCGGTCTTTTCTTGATATCGCCAGGGAAATCTGCCCCCAGGCCGCGGCGGTCATCGCCATCGGGGCCTGCGCCACTTTCGGCGGTATCCCCGCCGCCGCGCCGAATCCCGGCGGTTACAAGAGTATCAGCGAGGCCATTGGAATCAAGACCATCAACCTTGCCGGTTGCCCCCCCAATCCGGTGAACACGGTCGGAACGATTCTGAACTACCTCCTCCTCGGCAAGCTGCCGGCAGTGGATGAACTGGGTCGGCCGCTGTTTGCCTACGGCAAGACCATACACGATCAGTGCCCCCGGAGATCTCACTTCGAGAACGCCGAGTTCGTCGAAGAATTCGGCTCGGAAGAGGCGGCGATGGGATACTGCCTGTACAAAATGGGGTGCAGGGGACCGGAGACCTACAACAACTGTCCGATCGTAAAATTCAATGACGGCACGAGTTGGCCGGTTCAGGCGGGTCACCCCTGCATCGGGTGCAGCGAACCCGCGTTCTGGGATGAGTTCACACCCTTCTACGAGGAATTGTAGTCGATATCCGCAAACCAAAGTATCCTTTTCAAATAGGGAGGAGAATATATGGCGCAAAGAATTGTAATAGACCCGATAACAAGGATAGAAGGCCATCTGCGCATCGAGGTCGAGGTTGCCGATGGTAAGGTCGCGAATGCCTGGAGTTCGGGGCAGATGTTCAGGGGGATCGAACTGATATTGCTGGGCCGCGATCCGCGGGACGCCCATCATTTTGTGCAACGATCCTGTGGGGTCTGAACGTACACCCATGCACTGTCCTCGGTGAGGGCAGCCGAAATGGCCGTCGGGGTCAAAATTCCAGCGAATGCGCGCATCATCCGCAATCTTCTCATGGGTGCGCAGTTCCAGCATGACCACATAGTTCACTTTTACCACCTGCACGCGCTGGACTGGGTCGATATCGTCAGCGCTTTGAAGGCCGATACTCTCAAAACCGCTCAACTATCCGACAACGTCAGCAATGCGCAGGTGGGCGGTTCGGCCTATTTCAAACAGGTGCAACAGCGCCTGCAGACTTTTGTCGACAGCGGACAACTCGGGCCCTTCTCCAACGCCTACTGGGGCCATACGGCCTACAAATTGCCGCCGGAAGCCAACTTGATGGCGGCCGCCCATTACATCGAAGCCCTCAGGCTTCAAGCCAGAACCGCCCGACTGCATGCGATCTTCGGGGCCAAAAATCCCCATCTGCAATCATTGGTGGTGGGCGGTATTACCGCCGTTCAGGATCTCACGCCGGACCGCATTGCAGAATTTCTGTTCATCACCAAGGAAACCCAGGAATTCATTAAAAACGTGTATATTCCTGATCTGCTGGCAGTCGCTTCTTTCTACAAGGACTGGGGAGCCATCGGCGGCACCACGAACTTTCTGGCGTGGGGCGAATTTCCCTTGGGCGATGCCGAACCGGACAGCCTGTACATGCCCCGGGGCCTCGTCACGAAACGCGACCTCGCCAACGTCACCATGCCGGACCAGGAAAAGGTCACCGAAGACGTCTCCCGCGGCTGGTATGAAAACGGTCCGGCCTTGCAGCCTTACAAGGGGCAAACCAAACCGCTGCAGGAGGATCCTAAATACGACCCGGCCGACGGGAAATACACCTGGTTCAAGGCGCCACGCTACGAAAGTGAGCCTTGCGAAGTCGGTCCGCTGGCACGCGTGCTGGTCGCTTACGCCAAAGGCCAAAAAGACGTCAAACCGACCGTGGACAAGGTTCTCAAAGATCTCGGAATTCCGGCCACGGCGCTTTTTTCGACTCTCGGCCGGACGGCGGCAAGGGGGATCGAGGCCGTTGCCATCGGTGATGCCATGCAGGGATGGGTGATGGAGCTGGTGGAAAACGTCAAGAACGGCGATACCAAGACCTACCAATCCTGGACAATGCCGGACAAAGGGATGGGCGTCGGGCTAAACGACGTGCCCAGGGGATCTTTGGGCCACTGGATGGAAATCGACGGCGGCAAGATCAAGAACTATCAGTACGTGGTGCCCTCGACCTGGAATCTTGGACCACGAGACGCCAAAGGCAAACTGGGACCTGTCGAGGAAGCCCTGATCGGAACGCCGATTGCCGATCCGAAGAAACCCCTGGAAGTTCTCAGGACGGTACATTCCTTCGATCCGTGTATTGCATGCGGTGTTCACGTCATAGACCCGTCTTCGAACGAGGTTTACAAGATCAAAGTCCTATAGCGTGTCAATGCAGCGTTCTTCAGCTTCCTCAAACGAGGGGGCTGGGGAACGCATCTCCGCCGATTGTCTAAGGGTCACGGCGAGAAATAATTACACAAGATTGCGCAGGATTTTGGTTCGTCTACAAGGCGCATCCGCCGGCGCATATCGGGATATGTGCTGGTGGCTGTAACGCGGTAGACGGGACAAAAAGCAAGCTAGATGTGTAATTATTTCTCGCCGCGGCCCTATAGGATCGGCCGGCAAGGAATCCACCCGCCTACCGCTATCTTGCCTGTTTGCCGAACCGGGTTTTTCCATTAGCTTGGTTGCCGTCTTACCGATTCGCAATATCCGGTTGCAACCGACAAAGCGGCGGAGGATTGTAGAGATTAAAGATGAGCAATCATTCCCAAAAAGTGATGATACTGGGCGTCGGCTGTATTCTTTACTCCGACGAGGGGTTCGGTGTCCGGGTCGTGCAGGAAATACAAAAAAGATACGCCTTTCCCGAAAACGTATCGGTGGTTGACGGCGGTGTTCTGGGTGTTAATCTTTTAGGGGTTATATCTCAACCCGATCATCTGATCGTGGTTGACGTCATTCGGAACAAAGGCAACCCCGGAGACCTGTATCGACTTTCGGGTAAGCAGATACCCGAACGGATTCGGGCCAAGAATTCGCTTCACCAGGTCGACTTTCTGGAAGCGTTGACCTTGTGTCAGGCCCTGGACAAGGTTCCAGAAACCGTTATCGTCGGTGTGGAGCCGGAAGACATCGAAACGCTCAGTATCGAACTGACCCCGACCACGAAATCCAGGCTGGATGAGGTCATCGGCATGGTTCTCGCCGAACTGGATCACCTGGGCGTTTCATATATGAAAGGAAATTCGGAAGATGTGCCTCGCTATCCCATCTAAGATTGTTCGCATCGAAGACGGCTTGGGCACCATCGATGTGGACGGCGTCAGGCGAACCTGCAGCCTGTTGCTGATAGAAGACGCCAAAGTGGGGGACTGGGTCATTGTTCATGCCGGATTTGCGTTGCACAAAATCGATGAAGCCGTCGCCATGGAATCCTTGGCGCTGTTGAAAGAGGCGGCGGCCTATGTCGAGGGTAAAGAACCCTTCAAACCGGAATGACGACCGCCGATTGAAGTAACCGTTCACAGGGTTGCAAAGTCCGATGTGCTTCAAACCACCTAAATGTAAGCGTTTACAGGGTGCCGCAGATGCAAGGCGTCGGGTGCGCAGACGTACTTTTGTACTTCAAGTGCCCGACAACAAAGCAGATGCGGTGCCC
>JBDNAO010000400.1:0-2691 GCA_039768375.1 Desulfobacterales bacterium
AGCCTCGCAGAAATCAAAAAGTCTTTTCTGGTGTCGCTCTGGTTCATGTTTCTGACCTTCCCGATCATGGTCATCCGGGTCAACACCATCTACAAACAGGTTGAATGGCGCTGGGAAAACATGCTGCTGGTGGGCATCGGCAGCTTCTTTTTCTCCTTTATTTGGCGTTATCTCTTGCGGCGCAAAGAGATGGGACGCAAAAAAGAACTGGCCGAAGAAGCCGGAGTCCGGCGCACCCTCTGGCAGCGGATAACAGAAGATCGAAGAATCTACCTGTTGGCGCTTGCCGTCGTTCTCGCCTTCGCCGCAGTATACCCCTTCGTCTTTTCCATGTACCAGACCAACATCATGATCAGCGCCCTGATTTACATCATGCTCGGGCTGGGCATCAACATCGTGGTGGGACTGGCCGGACTGCTCGATCTCGGGTATGTCGCCTTCTACGCAGTCGGCGCTTACTCCTACGCACTGCTGAACTATCATTTCGGCCTCAGCTTCTGGCTGGCGCTTCCCATCGGTGCGGCCACGGGCGCATTTTTCGGCATTCTTCTCGGCTACCCGGTGTTGCGGCTCAGGGGGGACTACCTGGCGATCGTCACCCTCGGTTTCGGCGAAATCATCCGCCTGATCCTTGAAAACTGGAACGCGTTTTCTTTTGGTCCCAGTGGGATCGCCAATATCCCGCGGCCCGGGTTTTTCGGAATCAAAATGTCCCTGGAGCAATCCAGCATTTTCATCTACTTTCTACTGATCGCCCTGGTGATATTCACGATTTTCGTGGTCAACCGGCTCAAGGACTCTCGGATCGGAAGGGCTTGGATCGCAATGCGGGAAGACGAGGTCGCCTGTCAGGCCATGGGGATAGACCGCACCAAAACCAAACTGACCGCTTTCGCTCTGGGCGCAACGTGGGCCGGCATGGCCGGGGTGATGTTCGCAGCCAAGACCACCTTCATCAACCCGGCCAGTTTCACTATCTGGGAGTCGATCAATGTCCTGTGCATCGTGGTGCTGGGTGGCATGGGCTCCATCTTGGGCGTTATCTTCGGCGCGCTGGCCTTGATCCTGCTGCCGGAATACCTGCGGGCCTTCTCGGAATACCGGATGCTCCTGTTCGGTATTATTCTGGTGACCATGATGGTTTTTCGTCCCGGCGGCATCATCAGCGCCACGCGGCGAACCTATAAATTCAAGAGCCTGGACGAATCCTAACCCGATTTATTACGGCGGTAGGGAGCTATGGAACCGATAGAACCGATAGTGGAAGTGACCCACCTGACCATGGATTTCGGCGGCCTGCGTGCCCTGGACAGCGTGGACTTGGACATCCGGAAGGGTGAAGTCGTTGCGCTGATCGGTCCCAACGGCGCCGGCAAGACCACTTTCTTCAACTGCATCACCGGCATCTACCCCCCGACGGAAGGTGAAATGACGGTCCGGC
This sequence comes from Desulfobacterales bacterium, assembly GCA_039768375.1. GTDB lineage: Bacteria > Desulfobacterota > Desulfobacteria > Desulfobacterales > SG8-13 > JARFQH01. Next base: position 1,442 of record JBDNAO010000400.1, read on the forward strand.
CGCCGGGAAAAGATAAAGTCCGGCTCAATGGATTGAAGCCCAACAAGGTGACCGAAGTCGGCCTGGCGCGCACGTTTCAGAACATCCGGCTGTTTCCCAGCATGACGGTGCTCGAAAATGTTATGGTGGGTCGCCACTGCCGCTTGAAGTCCGGCATTGCCGGGGCGATTTTCCGCCCGCCGTCTACCCGCAAAGAGGAGCGGCAGGTTGTGGACGACAGCTACCGTATTCTGGAGAAAATGGATCTTGAAAAATTCGTCAACGAGTATGCCAAAAACCTTCCCTATGGTGCCCAGCGGCGCCTTGAAATCGCGCGGGCCATGGCTACCGATCCTTTTATTCTGCTGCTCGACGAACCGGCCGCCGGGCTGAATCCCAGCGAGACCGATGAGCTCGATGAGTTGATCTTGAAACTGCGCGATCAGGAAGAGGTGACCGTATTGCTCATCGAGCACGACATGAAGCTGGTGATGAGCCTTTCCGACCGCATCTTCGTGGTCGACTATGGGAAAAAAATCGCTCAGGGGACACCCAAGGAAATTAAAAACAACCCGGCTGTCATCAAGGCTTACCTCGGGGAAGAGATCGATGCTTGAGCTCAGGAACGTCAAAACCTTTTACGGCAACATACAGGCCCTGAAGGGGATCAGCATTGAGATTGCGGAAGGCGAAATCATTACCCTGATCGGCGCCAACGGGGCCGGCAAAAGCACGACCCTGATGTCGATTTGCGGCATTGCGCCACCGCGCTCGGGTGAAATATTTTTCATGGGCCAACCCATTCAGGAACTCAGCCCCAATAAAATCGTTGCCCTGGGAATCAGCCAGGTGCCGGAAGGGCGACGGATTTTCCCCCGTCTGTCTGTGACGGAGAACCTCGACATGGGCGCATTTTTGCGTCCGGACAAAGACGGCGTGAAAAAGGACATCGACTACATCTTTTCGCTTTTTCCAATTCTGGCCGAGCGGCGCGCCCAGGCCGGCGGTACGCTCAGTGGCGGAGAACAGCAGATGCTGGCGCTTTCGCGCGCCCTGATGGCACGGCCGCGACTTTTGCTGATGGATGAACCGTCTCTGGGGTTGGCCCCGATCATCGTCCGACAGATTTTCGACATCATCAAAAAAGTTAATGCCGAGAGTAACACGACCATCTTTCTGGTGGAGCAGAACGCCAACCTCGCCCTAAAGGTCGCCCACCGCGGCTATGTAATGGAAACCGGTCGAATCACCCTCTCGGATTCGGCCGAAAA
>JBDNAO010000401.1:0-2521 GCA_039768375.1 Desulfobacterales bacterium
CCGACGCCCGGCTCGCCCGACTGGCCCAAACCGGCGTCGATATCATTTCGGTGGGCGCCCTCACCCATTCGGCGCGTTGTGTGGATCTGAGCATGCGAATTACCGGAACCGACGCCTGACGCCCCCTGAGTCCGATAACAGATGATACCGATTCGCGACACCATCCCCACCCGGCACCGTCCGGTTGTCAATCTTACGATAATCGGCATCAATGTGGTGGTGTTCCTGGTGCAGATGACCCAAGGGCAGGATTTGGACCGCTTCGTCTTTGTCTACGGCCTGGTACCGGCCCGCTTTTCAGATCCCCGGCTCGCGGCCTACTTCTCACCGGCGCAACAACTCTTCTCGCTCCTCTCCTTCATGTTCCTGCACGGCAGTTTCTGGCACATCCTCGGCAACATGTGGTCCCTCTACATTTTTGGAGACAATGTCGAAGACCGGCTCGGACACCCGCGTTACCTGGCCTTCTACCTGATATGCGGTTTGGCTTCGGGGATCTCGCACATGATTCTCAACTGGTACTCGAATATACCGACAATCGGTGCCAGCGGGGCCATCGCCGGGGTCATGGGCGCTTACTTCATCTTGTACCCGACCTCGAAGATCCTGACCCTGATTCCGATCATCTTCATTCCATGGTTTGTCGAAATCCCGGCCGCCTTTTTCCTCGGCCTCTGGTTCATCCTTCAGTTTCTCAGCGCCGCCGGCAGTCACGGCACCGGCGGCGGAATCGCCTGGTGGGCCCACATCGGCGGCTTTATTTTCGGCATCCTTTTCCTGAAATTGTTTCAGCTCCTGCCGTCCACCGGAATCGCCGAAAAACTCGGCCCCGTCACCGAAAAGAAGACGACACGACGTCTGCAGGTCATTCGCACCCTTGGCAGCGGCGACACCCCCGACCTGCACGGCACCATAGAAATTTCACCCCATGAAGCCATGTCCGGTACCCGAAAACTGGTCAACATACCCTGGGGATTTTACACGCGGATGCTCAAGGTAACCGTGCCGGCAGGGGTAACGGAAGGAAGTTCACTGCGCTTGAAAGGAATGGGCCGTCAGTTCGAGAGTGGCGGGCGCGGAGATTTGTACTTGAAGGTTCAAATCCGGTGAAGGGGAGCGGCCGTTGGCCTTTGGCCGTCTAGAGACTGATTGTAACCGTTGACCGTCAGCCTTCTGCCTTTTGCCGTCTCAATACCGGCTCTAACCGCTGACCGTCAGCCTTTGGCCTTCTCGAGACTGGTTTTAACCGCTGACCGCCAGCCGTCGGCCTTTGGCCATCTTTATGCCTTCAACACCGTTTCATCGTCCGCCTCGAGGGCGGTCACCTGATTGCGGCCCTTCTGCTTGGAAATATACATCGCCTTGTCAGCCCGCTGAATGAACGTGGACAATTCCTCGTTTTCGGTGTACTGGGTGGCCCCGATGCTGATGGTAATCGAGATCTTCTGATCGGTTTCCGGCAGAAACACCTCCGACTGGACCACATTGCGGATACGTTCGGCCACCAGCATCGCCTCTTCGCAGCTGGTCTCCGGTAAGATCACCGTGAACTCTTCGCCGCCGTAGCGATAGGCGGTGTCGAGCTTGCGCAGGCAGGATTTGATCACCTGGCTGATCCGCACCAGGATCTTGTCACCTTCCAGGTGGCCGAAGCTGTCGTTGTAACTCTTGAAATTATCGATGTCCAGAAGCAGCAGTGCCAGCGGGTGTTTATAGCGGTTGAAGCGATCGACCTCGACTTCGAGCTGGCTGTAAAACGACCTCGAATTGTGGAGCTTTGTCAGACCGTCGGTGATCGCCAGGCGCTGCAGCTTTTCCATCATCCGCACGCGTTCCTGGGTCAGGTCGCGCTCCTTTAGAACACGCTTCAAGCGCAGCAGCAACTCTTCGAGTCTCACGGGCTTGATGACAAAATCACTGGCTCCCATGTTGATCGCTTCCTCGTAAGAGTAGTCGCCGCTGTACCCGGTCATGACGATGACATCGGAGTCGAAGTCCCTTTTGATGAGCTTCGTCAGTTCGAGACCCCCCATGCCCGGCAGCATGATGTCGGTGATAACCACCTGAATGTTGTTGCTGATTTTTTTCAGAAGCGCCAAAGCCTCTTCGGCATCCGTGGCCATGATGGAGTTGTAGCCCGCCATCTGTATGAACTCGTTCATCGAATCGCGAACACCGTCCTCATCATCAACGATCAGTATGTTGGTATTTTTTTTCGTTAGCGGCATCGAGGCTATCTGGACAATGGACCGGCAGGTTTTCACTTTACCGGGGTTGACAAATTTGGAAAGAATCTGATAGGTTAAATACTTTAATTCAAATCCATAGCCTCAAAGTATAAACTCAAAATAATACGGTGTCAACTCACTTTTAAAATTATCCAATCACCTCAGTAAATTGTACTGACGCCGGTTAAAAATCTAACTTTTTCTTCACGAAAACAACCTTCCGGCAGTTTCACCCGCTCCAGGATTCCTGCCGCCCGACCCGGCACACATTATCGCGGCAGCGGGGCGATGCA
>JBDNAO010000402.1:0-3055 GCA_039768375.1 Desulfobacterales bacterium
GAGAGGTGAAATTGGTAAAACTCATGAGGTTGTTCGATCAGAGCCGCCATCCTTAGTAGGAAAGAAAGTGATGAATGGGTGCCCTTGATGTGGTTTAAAAGAAACGGACACTTTGCTAAGAATGATTACAACGAAAGCGAGGTGTCCTATGAGTTACTCAAAATCCAGAAAACGATACACAAACGAGTTCAAGGAAGACGCCGTAAATCTCGTGATTGAACACGGTTACAGCTGTGCCGAAGCGGGTCGACGTCTCGGGATTAATCCCAACAACATAAACCGATGGGTCAGGCTGCGTCGCGACCGGCAAGAGCACATCTCCAAAGGGATGAGGCCACCCGATGAGTTGCAGGCGGAGATTCGGCGGTTGCGCAAGGAGAACAAACGCCTGCAGATGGAGCGCGACATCTTAAAAAAAGCCACGGCCTTCTTTGCAAAAGAATCCGATCCAGATACAGATTCGTCCGGCAGCAAATGAAGGCCTACCCTGTCACCGTGCTATGCCAGGTGATGAAAGTCAGCCGGAGCGGTTTTTATGATTATCTGCATCGTTGCAGAAACGGTACTGATAGCCATGGTGGCGATGTGGTCATCAAATCCCGGATCAGGGCCTTATTTAATCTGTCTCGAAAAAGTTATGGTTCCCGCAGAATCCTAAAAAGACTTCGCAGAGAGGGGCATCTGATCGGCCGCTATAAAGTGCGCCGTCTGATGCGCCAGCTGGACCTCAAGGCCAAAGCCCGCAGACGCTATAAGGTTACCACTGAAAGCCGGCATTCATTTCCGGTGGCAGCCAACATCCTGAATCGCCAGTTCAAAGTCTCTGGGCCCAACAAGGTCTGGACCGCCGATATCAGCTATGTATGGACCCTGGAAGGCTGGCTTTACCTGGCTGTGATAATGGACCTGTTCTCCCGGCAGATCGTCGGTTGGGCCATAGACAAACGGATCAAAAAACAGCTGACCCTCAATGCCCTGGCCATGGCCTTCTGGCAACGCAAACCGTTGCCAGGTTTATTGCACCATTCCGATCGCGGCAGTCAGTATGCTTGCCACGACTACCAAAAGCGGCTCGATCAGTATGGCATGATAGCAAGCATGAGCCGTAAGGGAAACTGCTGGGATAATGCTCCGACTGAACGGTTTTTCCGGAGCCTAAAGACCGAGTGGCTGGATGGCCTCAGATTTACATCCAGAGCATCGGCCCGAATGGAGATCGTCGATTACATCGCCTTTTATAATTCCATTCGGCTGCATTCATCCCTGGGATATCTCAGCCCCATGGAATATGAGAAAGAACAATTACGAAATGCTGCTTAAACCAGTGTCCGTTTTTACTTGACCATTACAGATATATAGTAGCTGCGTCAAAAATTAAAAGGTGCGTCATTCATTGAGAATAGCGCACCTTTCTCAGTCCCACTTCAAATCAAAGTAAAGCAGAATAGTGGATTAATTTCGGAAGCGATGGATACGGTTTCTAGCTTAACTGCGACAATCCACATTTCAATTTCCTTGAGGTTTTTACAGCTCTTTCAGCACCCGATCGGTGAATGCGACGGTGGCGGCGGTACCCCCCAAATCCGGGGTAAAAAAACCACTGCCGGTCACCGCTTTGATCGCCCCCATTAAAGTATCGGTTGCCGCTGTTTGACCCAGGAAGTCCAGCATCATCTGCACCGACCAAAGCGTGGCGATAGGGTTAGCGATGCCCTTGCCGGCAATGTCTGGGGCCGAACCGTGGACCGGCTCGAACATGGACGGGAAGCGCTTCTCGATGTTAAGGTTAGCCGAAGGAGCGATACTGATGCCCCCAGCTACCGCCGGCCCCAGGTCGGAAAGGACGTCGCCGAAAAGATGGCTGCCCACCACCACATCGAACCAGTCCGGATGCTGAACAAAATATGCGGTGAGGATGTCGATGTGGAATTTGTCACACCGAACCTCAGTAAATGCCTGTCCAATGGCTTCAAAACGTTCGTCCCAGAAAGGCATGGTAAATTTGATGCCGTTGGACTTGGTGGCCGAGGTCAAGTGCTTGTCCGGCCGTTTTAAGGCCAGCTCGAAGGCGAAACGTAGAATGCGGTCCACTCCCAGTTTGGAAAAGATGGATTGGCGACCAGCACGGTCGATTTTCATCGGCACAACATTCGACGCAAACTGGGCCTGAAACACAAAGGCATCAACCTTAAAACTTACCTTACCCAATTAAGGTAGTATTGGTATTATCCCCATATTGTACTCATAGTTAACTCGTCTTGTTATTCCCCAAATAATATTCGAATATAATATAGTTCCCCAAATATTCTCACACCGGCTCTAACCATCTCAACAGTCGAAGTGTTGCGCACGATCTCCTCTGCCGTGGCTGAAAACATAAAAGGCGCATAAAGCTTGAGATCATCGATTAAATCGGCGTTAGATTTACGATGCACTTAACACCCATCTGGACTATTCGGGCTTTAAGTAATGGAGGGCATCCAAATGGACGAAATCGAAAACCCGATCGAGATGACAACAGCGAATAGGGGGACAGATCGTCACCGAAATCGATTCAACGGTCACTCAGATCCCGAACCAATGAAGGTGATCGTCGTCGATGACGATAAAGATGTGCTCGAAGTGGTAGCCGCCATTTTCGAATGCATAGGATGCAATGTTAAAAAAGCCTCGGGAGGTAATGAGGCGCTACTGTCAATCTTAGGAGAACAATTTGATCTATTGGTCACTGACTACGACATGCCGGATCTGAATGGTTACCAATTGGCTATAGCAGTAAAGGATGATTCCCCGATGACAGGCGTTTTGATCATGACAGGGTTTGCACAATCCGATGTCGCTACCGAATTAAACTCCGGTTTGGCCGATGGGTGGTTGTTTAAACCGTTCGGCATCGATGCGGTGCAAGAGCTCCTGGGAAACATAAATCATAAGAAAGGTGGAAGATTTCTTCAATATGGCCAATAATATTCGGGTAGATGTCATCAATCGGTAAAATGCGAGGATCAATCGATGGACCAAATAGCCCATATTCTAATTGCGGATGATCAACCCC
>JBDNAO010000403.1:0-10483 GCA_039768375.1 Desulfobacterales bacterium
ACCGTCTTCATCGTCACCACCGAGGACAAAAAAATTCCAGTGAGCACGTGCACGGCTGTGCTAAAAGACAGTTCGGGCCGTGCGATCGGCGCCGTCGAAACTTTTCGGGATTTGAGCGTCGTTCAGCAATTGCGCCATGAGTTGGCCGACAAGCATACTTTTTCTGAAATCGTCAGCAAAAACGATAAGATGCTACGCCTGATCGATATGTTGGAAATGGTCGCCGAAAAAGACATTCCGGTGTTGCTCGAAGGCGAGCGGGGAACCGAAAAAGAACTTTTTGCCAAAACCGTTCACTCCCTGAGCGGCCGCAACATCGGTCCGCTCGTCCACTTCTGCTGCGGATCGCTCCCCGAAACTTTCCTGGAAACCGAGCTCTTCGGTCACGAGGCAGAAGCCGCGGCCAATAACCGGCATTCCAAGCTCGGCCGGATAGCATTGGCGAATGGCGGTACCCTTTTTATAGATGATATCGACTTGCTACCGCCAAAACTTCAGGCTCGCCTCACGCAAGAGTTGCGCTATCCTGTCAATGAACCGCAGGACACCGGTCGAACGACTGGTGTCGATGTTCGCATCGTGGCCGCTATCGAGGGCAATCTGGCCGAACGCATGTCGGCGGGCGCATTCTGCAAAGACCTCTTTGAACTCATCGGCGCGGTGACACTCAGGATCCCACCCTTACGCGAGCGCAAAGAAGACATTCCGCCGCTTACCGACCATTTTATCGCAAAGTACAATCACCTTAACGGCAAAGCCATCGAAGGCGTATCGCCGGAAGCGCTGTCGATTATGATGAGCTATGATTATCCTGGCAACACGCAGGAACTGGAACGCGTCATCGAGTATTCTCTGGTGATATGCCCGGAGGGGGTCCTCAACATCGAACACCTGCCGGAAAATCTGTTTCGCAAATCAAACCGGCATCTCCAGCCGCCGCATCCCGAACCCCTGGCCGAAAATGGGTCATTGATGACCGTCGAAAGAGCCTTCATTTACAAGAGTTTGGCAAGAAACGCCTGGAACCGCAAGTCCACGGCGGAGGAGATGGGAATCCATCCGACCACCCTGTGGCGCAAGATGAAACGGCTCAACATGGAAATGCCGGTCAGGGAACGCCGCAAAAAGCCGCGCTGACCTCTGCAACATCCCGGCCACTTGAGATGCCGCCATGCCATCAGAATTGTTTGTCGATTCTGGCCAGCGCATACCCCGGCGCTTCGATACCAGAAGAGAACGCGTATGATGTCACCCTGATGAAATGGACGGCATGTGAAGCGCCACAACGGTGCACCCCTCGGTCGTCTTCAGGCCGAATCAGCCCACGAAGACGTTGAGGATATCTCTGCGGGCGCTGGCCCGTTGAATAACAACCTGGACCAGATCCTCGGGTTTGAGATCCAATCCGCTGGTAAACGGAATGTCGCACTCGATCATATAGTCGGGGATTAGAATCTGATAGCTTCTGCGGCGTTTGGAGAGCACGATGGCTTCCTCTTTTTGGCCCACGCGTTTTTCCAAGTACTTGAGGATCCAGTAGCGGACGCGACGATGCTGGATGCGCGACACCTGGCCCATCGGCAGTTCGAGTTGCCGGATAATCGCTTCGATTTCGTCGTCCGTATAGGGGACTTCCAGTTCGAAGGCCGAACGAATCTGCCGCTGGGTGATGAGATCGCAGTACTTGCGGATGGGAGAGGTGGCGGTCACATACGTGTCGAGCCCCAGACCGGCATGGGTTTCCGATTTGCGGCTCAACACAAAACGGTTCAGCAGCCGGCGCTGCATCATATTTTTGAACAGGCTGTCCGAATCGCCCCGGTACAGGCGCTCTTTGGCTTCGGGTTGCGAACGGAAAACGGCCGGCAAACCGTGTTCCTTCAGAAAACGCCCCATGAGCCAGTTCGCCAGGATCATCAACTCAGCCACCAGCATTCGTCCCGGGCTTTCGCGATTGATGCGGTTGATGCTGATTTCACTCCCCTCGCCGATCCAAACGTGAACCTCCGGCAGGGTGATCTGCACGGCCCCGGCCTGCAACCGGAAATCATGAAACCGGGCGGCCACATCTCTCAGGATGCCGTATGTCTGATTCTCTTCGGCCAATACGTTCACGTCGTAATAGGTCAACTGCTGCTCGACCCTGACCAGAGAGGGCATGATCTCGACCGAAACGATATCGAGAGACGGGCTGAGCGTCACCAACGTGCTGATGGCCGGTCGCAGATGGCCGGCCTTTAGACTGCACAGATCTTCCGCCAGGCACGACGGCAGCATCGGAAGCCGTCGGTCCGGCATATAAATCGAGCTGCAGCGGGTGAAGGCTTCGCTGTCAAGGGTGGTGTTCTTTTTAACGTGATGGCCCACATCGACGATGTGAATACCGAGTCGATACGAATCCGCAAGTGTTTCAAGGCTGAGGGCATCGTCGTAGTCGAGGGTCGACTGGCCGTCGATTGTCATCAGGGAGAGCTGCGTCAGGTCGCGGCGTGCAGAAGCAGGCGACACCTCTACGGCCGTTTGCACCGCCGTTTGCATCAACGTCTCGGCCTCATCCACGACTTCCGGCGGAAACTCGGTGGGAATGCCGTAGGTAATCAGATCGATGTTCTCGTTCTCTTCCCACACGCCGAGCTTGACCAGCACCGGAAAAAGCGCTTCGGGTGCTCTGAGGCCGGCCCCCTCCATAATTTTCTGGCCCACCGCATAATACTGGCTTTCCTTTCCGTAGAGGTAGAGCGATTTGAAGATGTTGATCAACTGTCGATCTCTATCCGACAGAGAGCCGATGGCTGCAGGTTCGCCGTTCAGCAGGCTCTTGAGCCACGCCGCACCCTCGGCGATCAACCGGTCTTTGCGCTCGGCCTCCTCCTGCTGGGCCTTGAGACGATCGACCTGCTCCTGGCTGTGCGGGAAAAACTGATCCGGACTGAATTTGAAATACAAGCGGTCCTTAAAAAACGCCCTGACCACAGCCGACTCGTGGTCGGGGGACGGGTGGTCCGGAAACCATAATTCGGTCATGGTGGCAAGGTCGATCCACTCCTGTTCGCTGTTTAAAACTTCCCACAATTCAGCGATATCGACCTGGCTGCTCAGGTTCTCACGGCGGGTCGCCACGCGTTTCAATGCTTCGACCATTTTTTCCCGCCCCTGGACCGGGTCGAGGCGATCTCTCGAGCTGTGGGACAGCCGGTTGGCCGACAGGTTCACCTCGCGGTTGATTTCGTTCAGCACCCGCAGGCGTTTTTCTTTGGCATCCATAACGACCGCGCACACGATTTTTTGGCGATCGATGTATTCGACTATGCACCCTGTTTCCATAGCTAGTGATACTAACAACCGAACATTTGAAAGTCAATTCGTCTCCAATCCGCCGCTTCCGGCATGGACGCGGCGCCGGGTCTTGCCATAATCCACTTTCGATCTTCACCACGGAAGCGCGGTCCGGAAGCACAGCGGATGGGGCGCTTGCTAACCATCCGGGTTAAATAAGCCATGTTGCAGATACGCCCTCACGTTACTATATTGTACTTTTCGTTCTATCTAATTTGAGCCGTTTCCCGTCAAGACGGAATTCACGGTGCAGAGTTCAAAGGTTCACCGTTCCCCGTTCAGCCCAGCCGCTGGCCTGAAAAGCGGCCAGTTTGATCGAGAAAGAAACTGTGCCATTTTGGCGTAGTTTCATACGAGGGTTTATTGATAGACGTTCTTGCTTGAACCCGGAACCCTGGAACCTTTGAACCCTCGACCCCTTTCCCCCAACAGATTGGGATAAAAACAAAAATGGTTGGATCACCTCTCGCTTTCACCCGACGTTTCAGATGAAGCCAACTGAACTCATCAAACCGTACTTCTCGGAAAACCGCCGATTAATCGCTGCCGGCTTGGTCAGCCTGATCATTGTCGACTTTCTGCAACTCTTTATTCCACGGGTCATCAAATGGGCGGTCGACGATCTGACGGCCGTGCGGATCGAACCGGCCGGGCTGATGCGCTATGCACTTCAGATAGTGGGCATTGCCGTCTTGATCGGGATCTTCCGGTTTGTCTGGCGTCATTGTCTGCTCGGAACCTCGCGGCGAGTGGAGGAGGGTCTGCGCAACGAGCTTCTGTCTCACATTCAAACCCTGTCGCCGGCCTATTTCGACCGGGCGAAGACCGGCGATCTGATGGCCCACGCCACCAACGACATCCAGCAGGTGCGCATGGCAGTGGGAATGGGTCTGGTGGCCCTCAATGATGCGCTCGTCCTGGGGGCCGCATCCATCGGTTTCATGGCCTACATCAATCTGAAACTGACATTACTGGTACTGATTCCCATGCCGCTGCTGGTTATCGGCACGCGGTTCTTCAGTCGAAAAATGCACCGACGATACCAGGAAGTTCAGGGTGCCTTCGCCGATATGACCGAGGCGGTCAGGGAGCGTTTTGCCGGTATCCGGGTCATCAAATCCCATGGTTGGGAGAATCTCGAGGCCGACCGCGTCAACGACATCTCCCGCGGTTACATCAAGGAGAACATCGATCTGGTGAAGATCACAGGGGCCTTCTTCCCGATGATGGGGTTTTTGACCAACCTGAGCCTGGCCATCGTCATCTTCGTCGGCGGCCGTCAGACCATCACCCGGACGATCACCCCGGGCGATTTTGTCGCCTTCATCAGTTATCTCGGCCTGCTGACCTGGCCGATGATGGCGCTCGGCTGGGTGACAAACCTGATACAGCGCGGCAAGGCTTCTCTCGACCGTCTGACCCGCATCATGACGACCCGGCCGGAAATTGTCGATGGCCCCGGAGCAAAGGCGATTGGACGGTCCCGGGGTTCCGTCGCTTTTGAGAATGTCCGGTTCGCCTATGCCGCAGGTAAAGACGGCAACAATCAACCGGTTCTGACCGGCATCGATCTCGATATCCGGCCGGGAAGCATTCTGGGCATCGTCGGGCCGCCCGGCAGCGGCAAGACCACCCTGTTGAACCTGATTCCCCGGCTATACGACGTCTCAGGGGGACGGATTCTCTTGGACGGTGAAGACATCCGAGCACTCAAGCTTCGGGACCTCAGGGCCCAGTTGTCATTTGTGCCGCAGGAACCCTTCCTGTTTGCCGGCAGCATCCGTCAGAACATTACCCTCGGCTACCCCGAGCTCGACGATCGGGCGCTGATGTCGGCTGCCGATCAGGCCGCCGTCCACGACACGATCACCGCCTTTCCCAACGGTTACGACACGATCGTCGGGGAAAAGGGCATCATTCTCTCCGGCGGTCAGAAGCAACGGATCGCCCTGGCGCGCGCCCTGCTTCATCCCGCCCGGATCCTTGTCCTCGACGATCCGATCAGCCAGGTCGACCTGGATACCGGCAATCGGATGGTGTCCACTGTCCGCGCCATGGCCGGCGAACGAACCATTCTGATCGCCTCGCACCGTCTTTCCGCCATCCGGTTCGCCGACACCATCATTGCGTTGGATAACGGGCGGATCACAGAACGCGGCACTCACCGGGAACTGATGGAAAACAATCAATACTACGCCAGGACTTACCGCCTTCAGGAAATCGAAGAGGACCGGTATGCAAACTGACATCGGCTACTTCGAGGAAGGACAGCTCGGAAAAACCTACGACGTCAAACTCCTGCGGCGAATGGTCCCCTTCATCCGCCCGTTCGCCAAGCCGATCTTCTGGTCTGTTCTGCTGGTGGTGTGCATCACCCTGCTCGATCTTGCACTGCCGTATATGACCAAGGTGGCCATCGACCGCTACATCGTTCCAAAGGCCGAAACGGCGGCCGAAAAATCCCCCGACGGACCGAAGACGAATACCCGTTGGATCACAGCCGACCTAAATCGGACCGATGTTCGCGCCGTGGTCGGCCATCACCCCGATCTTTTCTTGGTCAAAGGCTCACAAGCGCTCATAACGTTGGCCGATCTCGATCACCTGGACAAACGCGAGATCGCCGTCATCCGGCAAAACGACATCGATGGCCTGGGGTATATCTCCCTGCTCTTTCTGGCCATCATCGTCCTCGACTTCATTTTTAATTTCTTTCAGAAGCTGATCATGCAGTATACCGGCCAGATGATCATGCACAACCTGCGGATGCGCCTGTTCACGCACATTCAGAGCCTCTCGATGGCGTTTTTCACCCGCAACCCGGTCGGACGGCTGGTCACCCGCGTCACCAACGACGTGCAGAACATGGACGAATTGTTCACATCGGTGGTCACCTTTATCTTCAAGGACCTTTTTCTGCTGTTCGGTATCGGGGTTGTTCTGATCGCCCTTAACTGGAAGCTGGCTCTGGCGGCCTTCGCGGTGATGCCGATCGTATTTGCGGCCACCGCGGTTTTCTCCGTCAAGGCGCGGAACATTTTCAGGGTCCTGCGCATCAAGATCGCTGAAATCAACACGCGCTTTGCCGAAACCATCGGCGGTATAAAGGTCATCCAGCTCTTCCGCAACGAGGCCGACAATTACCGGCAGTTCGAGAAACTGAACCACGAAAACTATCTGGCCGGAATGAGACAGATCCGCGTTCTGGGCCTTTTTCTGCCGGCCGTCGAAGTCCTGGGGGTTTTGGCCACGGCCATCGTCATCTATTACGGCGGTGGGGAGACGCTGGCCGGTACGCTGAGTCTCGGTTCCCTGGTGGCGTTTATATCCTACATGAAAATGTTTTTCCGGCCCATTCGCGACTTGGCCGAAAAATACAACATCCTTCAAAATGCAATGGCCTCGGCCGAACGCATCTTTCTGATCCTGGACAGCCGGAGCCGGCTGCCGCTTCCGGCCCCTATCGACCGGGAGCATCGACTCGCGAAGATCGAGACCATAGGCCTCGACAACGTGTTCTTCCATTACGTTGCCGATGAACCCGTGCTGCAGGCAATCGACTTGACCATCAAGGCCGGTGAGACATTAGGCGTGGTCGGCCCCACCGGGTCCGGCAAGACCACGCTGGTCAACCTTCTGACCCGCTTTTACGACCCGAGCAGCGGACAGGTACGCATCAACGGCAGAGATCTGCGGGATTACGATCCGCAGGCCTTCCGCTCCAAAATGGCCCTCGTCATGCAAGACCCGTTTCTGTTTTCGGAAACGGTCAAAAAAAACATCTTCCGTGCCAACGGGAACATGACTCCTGCAGAGATGGACGCCATCCTTAAAATGTCCAACTGCGAGGCCCTGATCGACAGACTGCCGGACGGACCCGAAACGGTCCTCTCCGAGGGCGGCGCCTCGATTTCAAGCGGCGAGCGGCAGCTTATCTCGATCGCCCGGGCCTTTGCCCGCAACCCGCAACTGATCCTCTTCGACGAGGCCACCTCCTATATCGACAGCGAGACCGAAATCAAGATCCAGGACGCCATGGAAAAACTGATGCGCGGGCGGACCTCGGTCATCGTGGCCCACCGGTTGTCGACCGTACGTCATGCCGACCGGATCATCGTGCTCAATCGCGGCCGCATCGTCGAAACCGGCAGCCATGAAGAACTGATGGACCGCAGGGGGTTTTACTATCGCCTGCATCAGGTTCAAGGCTGAGGGGTCACTTCCGTCAATATTTTAGCCTGCCGACCAATCGTTACATATCGCTTGCCAAAACGAAAACGACGTGCTATGCACATTTTTCTGAAAGGTGACAGGGCACTGAAAATTTTAAAAATTTATACTGAATGAAAGGAATCAGACCGGGCGAGTCTGGTTCGCGGTTGTGTTAACCCATAACTAGAGGAGGAGGTTAGATGTCTTACGATGCAGTAAACATGGCTGACTGGCAGATATCCGAAGCGGCCGAGAAAAACATGCCGACGCCGGATGAGTGGCGCGAGAAACTGGGCCTCCAGGCAGAGGAAATGCTGCCGATGGGGCGGCTGGCCAAACTCGACTTCTTGAAGATCATCGATCGGCTCAAAGACAAACCGGATGGCAAGTACATCGAGGTGACCGCCATCACGCCGACCCCCCTGGGGGAGGGAAAAAGCACCACCTCCTGCGGCCTGATGGAAGGCCTGGGCAAACGCGGCGTCAATGTCGGCGGTGCCCTGCGCCAGCCGTCCGGCGGACCGACCATGAACGTCAAGGGGACCGCTGCCGGCGGCGGCAACTCGCTGCTGATCCCCATGACCGAGTTCTCCCTGGGCTTGACGGGCGACATCAACGACATCATGAACGCCCACAACCTGGCCATGGTGGCAATGACTTCCCGCATGCAGCACGAGCGCAACTACAACGATGAACAACTCCAGCGCCTGACCGGCATGCGGCGGCTCGACATCGATCCCACCCGGGTGGAGATGGGCTGGATCATGGATTTCTGCGCCCAGGCCCTCAGAAATATCGTCATCGGCCTCGGCGGCCGGTTCGACGGCTACACCATGCAGTCCAAATTCGGCATCGCGGTCGGTTCCGAGTGCATGGCGATCCTGGCGGTCATCCGCGACCTGGCGGACCTCAAAGAACGCCTCAACAACATCACCGTGGCCTTCGATAAGAGCGGCAAACCGGTCACCACCGGCGACCTCGAAGTCGGCAACGCCATGACCGCTTTCATGCGCAACACCATCAACCCCACCCTGATGTGCACCGCAGAGTACAACCCCTGCATGGTCCACGCCGGACCGTTCGCCAACATCGCCGTGGGGCAGTCCTCGATCATCGCCGACCGTGTTGGTCTCAAACTGTTCGACTACCATGTGACCGAGTCCGGCTTCGCGGCCGACATCGGCTTTGAAAAATTCTGGAACGTCAAGTGCCGGTTCAGCGGCCTAAAACCCCACGTGTCGGTTCTGACCTCCACCATCCGCGCCCTCAAGATGCACGGCGGCGGCCCCAAAGTTGTGCCCGGCATCGCCATGGCCGAAGAATACAAGAAGGAAAACCTCGAGTTGGTGGAAAAGGGCTGCGAGAACATGGTTCACCTGATCAACGTCATCCGCAAGGCCGGCATCAACCCGGTGGTCTGCATCAACCGCTTCTACACCGACACGGATGCAGAATGTGCCGTGGTCCGCAAGGCCGCTGAGGCAGCCGGGGCCCGCTGCGCCGAATCGAAACACTGGGAAAAGGGCGGTGACGGGGCACTCGAGTTCGCCGATGCGGTCATCGACGCCTGCAACGAGGAGAACGACTTCAAGTTCCTCTACCCAATCGAAATGAAACTGCGTGATCGCGTCGCCAAGATCGCCAAGGAAGTCTACGGCGCCGACGGCGTTTCCTGGTCTCCCGAGGCCGAGGCCAAAGCCAAGATGCTGGAAAGCGACCCCAAGTACGCCGATTTTGCCACCATGATGGTCAAGAGCCACCTGAGTCTCAGCCACGACCCGACCCTCAAGGGCGTGCCCAAGGGGTGGACCCTGCCGATCCGTGACGTGCTGATTTACTCCGGCGCCAAGTTCTTGTGCCCCTGTGCCGGCACCATCAGCTTGATGCCGGGGACCGGCTCCAACCCGGCTTTCCGACGGATAGACGTGGATGTCAAGACCGGTAAGGTTTCCGGCCTGTTTTAACCTGAATTGAGTATCATAAAAAAAGCCCGGGGCGCATGCGCCCCGGGCTTTTTTTATGATTACGGAACCGTCTAACGCTCGTCGAGGGGGATGTAGCCGGTCTTCTGCGACCCGGTGTAAATCTGACGGGGGCGGCTAAGCTTCCAGTTGGGGTCGTCCATGCTCTCCTTCCACTGGGAGATCCAGCCTGGAAGGCGACCGATGGCAAACATGACCGGGAACATTTTGGTCGGTATGCCCATGGCCCGCAGGACGATGCCGCTGTAAAAGTCGACGTTCGGGTAGAGGTTGTTTTCAACGAAGAAGTCGTCTTGCAGCGCCACCTCTTCCAGCTTCATGGCGATGTCGAGCAACGGATCGTGCAGCTTGAGATTTTCCAGAACGCGGTGACACATTTCCTTCATGATTTTGGCTCGCGGATCGTAGGTCTTGTAGACCCTGTGACCGAATCCCATGAGTCTGAAGGGGTCTTTTTTGTCCTTGGCCCGCTCGATGTAAGGCATGATACTGCCGCCGCTCCTCTGGATATCGGTCAGCATCTCGATGACCGCCTGGTTGGCGCCGCCGTGAAGCGGCCCCCACAGGGCGGCGATGCCCGCCGATATGGCCGCGTAGAGGTTCACCCGACCGCTGCCCACCACGCGCACGGCCGAGGTGGAGCAGTTCTGTTCATGGTCGGCATGCAGAATCCAGAACACATTGAGGGCCTCGACCAGGTCGCCATCGAGCCGGTAAGGTTTGACCGGCGTGTCGAACATCATGTTGAGAAAATTGGCACAGTAGGTCAGGTCCGGCCGCGGGTAGACCATCTTGTGCCCGCGGGAGATCTTGTACGACATGGCGGCCATGGTGCGAACCTTCGACAGCAGCCGGGTCATGGTGATGTTGATCTCTTCTTCCAGGCTCTGCAGTTCGGGGTAAAAACTCCGCAGGGCGTTGACCATCGATGACAGGATTCCCATCGGGTGCGA
>JBDNAO010000404.1:0-7115 GCA_039768375.1 Desulfobacterales bacterium
GGCAATGGCGGTGGTGCCTGTTCTTAGCAACAAATGCGCGTGGTTTGGAATCAAGGCCCAAGCAAAACAAGGCGTTGCGGTTTCTGATAAAACATTGCCAAGGCGCTTTAAAAAATTATCCCGGTCAAAATCATCGCGAAATATCTTTCTGCGTTCAATCCCCCTTACAATAATGTGATGCAGTGCTCCGGGAGCATCTATGCGAGCTTTCCGTGGCATGTTGTCACTATGTCAAACACAACTTCATATCTCAACCAATAACCCAATGTCCCTCATATACCCCCAAAAATAAATTCACATTTTGGATGCCGATGCATCCGGTCCGGCCGAGATCAAATAGGTCCAGGCTAATGCCATCATATCATCATCTCCTTTCTTTAAATATCTATGAATAACCTTCAGATGCAGGGCTTCTCTTGGTTGCGGTTTTCGTTACCGTCACACTATTTTGGAAGAGGAGTGTTCTTGCAGGCCTGTTCTTAATTGCTTATTTGCTGTGGATGTTTTTTGCCGTTTTTCTAAATTTTACCATTTGGCGTTTGAATGTTTGAACTACTGCCGCGGCCCTTACCTTTAATCAATAATCAAGGTTTGACCCCTTTCTTCCTTCGGTTTGTTTGTTACGCAGGCAGCGGTGAACAACATGTCCGCCGCCAACAAGGGAAAATGCACTTGTCTTTATTACCTTTAAGGCTGCGTGATATAGGGTACGCTTCATAAAACACTCATTGCTTTCAGGAATGTTTCGCAATACCTCAGACGAAGGACAGCACCAGCGTCAAAACCGTTGTCAATAGGCAAATTTTTTTATTAACCCGACTGGTTGCTGATGGCATCTTGGCAGACATCGCTGCCGTCCTCGGGAAGTTTGTTCAGGATGATCCATTGAACCGGCACGACAATGTACGCGGTGAGGATACGGATCGCGGTGCCGATGAGGTCTCCTGGAGCAAGCCTGACACCGAAATCCGAAAACTTTCCCCTGACCTCTATTGGTGTGGCCAAACTTATGAACTGCGGCCGCTTTGGCTTTGGGATTAGCTTCAGCTGGACGTTTTGTTGTTTGAAATCGATCTGGGCGCTTCCCCGGACCCGGATTTTCGACGTATCGATCACGATCAATTTTTCCTTCATTATGCCGCCATCCATGATCAGATCGGCAACGATGCAATTGATTTTCGACTCGTTTTTGGGATTAATGACCGGCAGGATAGCCGTCAGGAGGTTAGTGGCCCAGAAGTCGAAAACCCCTGCCCGGATGTTTTCGGGCTGAATCGATACGGCAACACGACCGTCTGCTTCGGTCCACAGCTCATCGATCGAATTCGCCATGGATTTCAGATCGATGACCAGGCTGACATGGCCGTTGTTTTCAGTATTCGGATCTTTCAACCGCAACAGCGGTCCGTAGGCCAACTGGTGGATGTCCACTTTCAACGTCCCTTGGACACCGCCGTTGATACGGCTCAGGTCTAGGGTGCCATTCACGTCACCTCCCGGAATCGACAACGCAAGTGGTGAAACGCTGATGCGATTTGCCTTTCGGGTCATCCGTAATTTTCCGCTTCCCAGTCGATTCGTACCGGCGAGCACCTCGGCGACAGTAATGGAAACGTCGGCGTCCACCGGGCTGGCTGACGACGGGTCAAGCAGTTGGTGGAGTCGCCTCCGGTCTTCATCATCGGCCGAATGTCCCGGTTGACGACCCGTGGTCGCGGGTCGTCCTTGACCGGGCGCAGAAGCTTTTCGCCCAAAGTCTGTCAGCTGAATGGTCGTCGCCTCGAGATTTGCGGTCACCTTGGGGCGCACGGCCGCTGTGCCGATGTTAAGCTGCCCCAGAAATCGGCTGCCGCCGATGGAAACGGCTGCATCTGAAAGGGAGTATCCCTCCGGTCGAACGCGGATGACGCCGGTCATCTCGTAAGGTCCCCACGGTGGCAGCGAAACGTTCAACAGCGGCTCCAAGCTGTCCAGTCGGTTACCGCTCACGGCCAGTCGATGCTTCAGTCCTCTTTTCCTCAGCGGAAAAACCAGGCGGCCGGTGAGCGCAAGGCGGATGCCGGCCGCCTCGGTCTCGAGCTGGTAGGGGTGTCCGTCGCCCAGAGCATCATTGGGGCGCTTCTTTTGGATTTCCCACCGCATGGTCAGCGGCGTATCCTGGATATGCCCCCCAAAGTCCAGGAGAAACGGATCGCCAGGCTTGTCCGAATACTCGGCGCGAGCGATTCCGATGGCAACAGCGGCACCGGTATTCGCATCCGTTAGCACCCATTGCCCCTCTCGTACACGGACGGATATCTCCCGTTGGACGATCAGCTCGGCAAGCCTTCTTCCGTGGGTGGTCACAGTGACGTCGAGGCTTCCGGCTCTGGCGTCTATTCCATCGGCCACGCCGAAAGCCTCGAGCAGTTGACCGACATCCAACCGGTTCGCGGAAAACCGCAGGCCCAGCACCGGCGGTTGCCGGACGAGGTCCAAGAAAGCATCTCCGTTAAACGTGCTCTCCCCAAAAGCGAACTGAAAACGAGACGCGGTTGTTCGGTCACGGCGGATGGTCGCCTTGAGCGAACAGTCATCATAGGAGAGTTTTTCGGTCAAAACGCGGCGGACGCTCAGGTTGAGATCCATTTCGGGCAGATGGAAGTCCTTGGGGAATATCATCGTACCTAAAATGCGGGCGAAATCTACTTCAGCCGGGTTTGGCTGTTTAGACACGGTCGCTGATCGGTCGCCGGCATCGGGTAGAATAAACAGTGTTTTTAGTTGCGCCACATCCATACTGTCTGAGTGAACCGACAGGGAGGTTTTCAGCTGTTGGTTCGCGGATAGTTTCCCGCCGATCGACCCCCTCAGGGTCGAATTCCCCAGGTTGAGTTGTCGGACCTCGAGGTGCCACCGGTTTCGATGCAGAGAGCCGGCAGCGTCCATGGCATAGGGCATCGTCGCTGAAGGTGAGATCCCGGTCCAAGCGGCCAACGCACCGATTCGATCACCGGACAGGCGGATCGATAGTTCGGGACCGGCGGTGTTGCCCAAGGGGGAAAAGATTCCCGCCAGATGCAATCGGGCGCCCGAACCGACGAATCGGAGATCGACCGGCCACAGGGATTTCTCTAAGATGTCCTTCAACCCGCCGCCGGCGACATTCAGCGAAAAGGGCTTGCCAATTATTTTGCCGGTGACAGTACCTTTCAAGCCGGCGCCGGCAGGCAATTTCACCGTTGCCGCATCCAGAACCACCCGCATCGGTCGGCTATCCGAGTTGCCGTTAATGGACAGGTCCACGTTGCGGATGTCAAGCCTCGCATCCAGATTTTTCAGCAGCGCGGACAGGCTCGCACCGGATGCCGATGCCGACAGCAACAGTCCGTCCAGCCCCCCGGCCACACCCGCCCCGCCGTACCACTCTCCAGCCACGCGCCCCAGGTCGGTTTTGTCTGCTGCCAGATCAACGGAGAGTTTCATCGTTTCTTCCTGACGGGACAGGGTGGCCTCGCCACCGACAGTTGTTCCAAGAACGTTAATAAATGCGGGGAGGTGCAAGCGCCCGTCGCCAAACACAAGACGAGCGGTTGCGTTACGAAGATCGCCGGGAACACCCACGATTTGATCGATGGCAAAGCGAAGATCGATGTCGAGATTGGAGACAATTTCAGGTAGGGAGAATGGTTTTTCTCTATCTGCATCAATCCCGGTATCCGGTTGCGGCTCTGGACCGTTGTCAGGGTATGCCGAGCGAATCATCGGTCCGAGGTCAAGCACTGCTGCGTTGACGGCACCGGTAAGGCGTTTTCCGATCCCGTCCCATTGACCGTCGCCGGTAAACTGTGTGTTGTCAAACCTTCCGTCCAGGTCAGACACGCGTACAAGCGAATCGTCAAGGTCAATTTGAAAAGCGATACGGTAATCCTCGAATGCGGCCACGTCACTCCCCAGCAAGGCTTCCAGCTGGGGGCCCACCCGTCCGGAAAGCCGAACGTCAAAGGCCGCATCCCTTTCCATCGGATGGATCCGGCCCCCCAGGACGAGTTCGGCACCGGCGCCGCGGGCCGAGAGCCTGAGGGGCCAGGCGGCGGGACGTGCCAACAACGCGGTGAGGTTGCCACCGTCAATGGCCAACTCCCAGAGTATATTGCTGTATGTGCCCTTCACAGAGAGTTTGAGGCCGTCCTTATCAGTGGCCGACCCGGAGATTTCAGAGAAAACCACGGTATGGACCGGCGCGTCTCGGCCAATGGCAAGCGTTGCGTCGCGGAGGTCGATCCGGTTCACCTCTATCATCCGAATCGGCGGCTTCTTCGCGGGGGCTTCGGGATCGCTGTTATGACGGATCTGTTTCTCCGCTTCGTTTCCGGACTCAGCTCGGGAACGGTCCGAATTCCTCAACTCAAGTCCCAGTCCACGGGCGACGATCTCTGTGACCCGAAGCTTTCGCTTTAGAAGTGGAAATATCTCAATGCCAACTTTTAGATACTCCAGGCGCAGCAAGTCTCCCTGATAATCCGGTTGCTGCAGCCGGAGCCCCTGCATTTCAACGGCAGTCCACCAGCCGGGGATCAAATGAAGGTCTCCATCAATGGCGATGCCGACACCGAACGTCTCCTGCGCCATCGCCACGATGTCGTCTTTGAACAGCGACAGGTTGAGAGGAACGTTAAGGGCGACGACGACAACAACAGCACAAACCAGAACAGCTATCGCTACGACGGCAATACTCATCGTTTTGCGCACTAGTCAGTCCTTTTTCCAGTCTTTCATAGACCTCGCCGACCTGGTCGAGCTTAAATATTTCTATTTGCAGTTCAATGCGACCAGCTTCTGCCAGAGAAATAAAATAGGGATATCAAACCTTTATTATTGATTAAACCTACTGCCGATCCGTGTAGCTATATTGGACCTCTTTCCCTCCACATGTAATTCTTGTGCCTGAAAAAGTTATGTAATTTTAATCAATAATCAAGGTGACCCCTTTCTTCCATTGGGAGTTTTACCGGCGTCAATGCGCCAGCTTCAATAGAATAACACCGGAGATGATGAGCAGCACCGAAAAAATCCGCATCGCGCCTGCGGGGTCGCCGTAGAGAAAAATCCCAACAATAAAGGTACCCGCAGCCCCGATGCCGGTCCACACGGCATAGGCCGTCCCCATGGGAATGTGGCGTTGGGCCAGGAAAAGTAGATAACCGCTGATGATCATGCAAACCCCTGAAAAAATGACCCCGGTGACGGTTTTTCCCGGGGTCTGTGCCATTTTCAACCCGACGGGCCAGCCGATTTCAAACAGTCCAGCCGAGATCAAATAGGTCCAGGCTAATGCCATCATATCATCATCTCCTTTCTTCAAATAAATATGGATAACCTTCAGATGCAGGGCTTCTTTTGGTTGTGGTTGTGGTTTTCGTTACCGTCATACCATTTTGAAAGAGGAGTGTTCTTGCAGGCCTGTTCTTAATTCCTTATTTGCTGTGGATGTTTTTTGCCGTTTTTCTAAATTATACCATTTGGCGTTTGAATGTTTGAACTACTGCCGCGGATTACTATTGGTTTTAAGGGACATCCATTTGATTATTGGTTTCGCCATTCCAAAAACGCCAACTTTTCCGCGCGGGCGATTTTCTAACCTCGCACCACGGATTGACTCGCTGTCGGTTGGAATATATTTAACTTTTTTGATAGCTCGATGGTGCTCATCCCAAGTTCTCGATTCCCCCAGTAATATACAACGCTTCGTGCGCTGACTGTTTTGGCATGTTTGCCACCAGACAGCAACTCCTTCGGGGATATTTCAAATAGTTTTAACACGCTGTTTTATTCGCTTTATTGAACGGTCCGATGGCCATATGGCACAGTACTCTTTGATCTTGGAATATTACGCCGGCGCAGGGCACAACCGAGAGTGGACTCCAAGAAAGTCAAAACCGTCTTCCACTTTGACAATCCTGGTTTTGTCCGGATGGAGCTTCAGTCCAAGTCGGTTCAGCATCTGCTCTATCTGGTTTCTTACTTTCGATGCGTTGCTTTTTAGCAAAATAACAAAGTCGTCACAGTATCGCACGAGCACTCCCGGTATTGCCGACATCTGGAACATTTTATCGAAAGAGTGCAGGTATATGTTACTCAGCAAGGGTGAGATCACAGCCCCTTGAGGAGTACCCGCTCCGTCCGTCTCAATATATTTGCCCTCTTCCATGACTCCGGCTTCAAGCCACATGCGGATCAAATTTAATACGTGGGGATCAGCTATGCGGCGTGCGACCAGTTTCAACAGAATATCCTGGCGAATATTATCGAAATATCCCATTATATCGGCATCTATGACCAAGCGCTGATCTCTAAAGGTAATCTGCCGATCGATGATACGAATGGCGTCATGGGTGCTTCGACCCGGACGGAACCCGTGCGAGCACTCCAGAAAATTGGCCTCAAAGATTGGCTCTATTACCATTTTGGTCGCCATCTGGCACACCCGGTCGAAAATTACCGGAATTCCAAGCGGCCTTTTCTCGGGTTTACCTGGTTTTTCGATGTAGCATCGCAGCACGGGCTGCGGCTTGTAAAGCCGGCTTTTGAGTTGCTCTCGCATTTGAAAAAGAAATTGGTCCACACCAATGACGTTTTCAATGTAATCAATATCCTGCCTATCGACACCCGGTGCCCCTTTATTGGCCCTTACTCGTTTCCATGCCTCGGCAATAACATCTTCACGATATATTTTATCGTAAAGCGCTCCGAATTTCCTATCCAGTCCCGCCGCGGCGGGATTTCGCTGCATGGGACAGTTTTGACTGCCGGTCAGAAACTTTATTGCGCACGTTCATAGCCCTATTGAGCACTCATGCCTTCTTACTGTAAACAGATGGAAATGCAATCCGCTGCATAGAACGCTGGTAAATCGGCATGGTTCGAGTTCTTTGCTCGGTTGCCGCACCATTCGCTTTATGCTACGGCCTGCGGTTTCGGCAAGCACCCCTGACTGGGTAAGACACGACATTTTCCGTCGTGCCGTCTCGGTACCGTGTCGGGGCAAGTTCGGTCACGCCAAGGCGTGATTACCACACGAACCCGCCCCCAGCCGACTTATCCAAAAGGGCAACTGATAAGACAACCTCCTTTCA
>JBDNAO010000056.1:0-6275 GCA_039768375.1 Desulfobacterales bacterium
AACAAATAACAAACAAATCACAATGACCAAAATTCGAAATGTCAAACCTGTTTGGGTCATTGGATATTGAGATTTGGGATTTCATTGGAATTTGGTGCTTGGAATTTGAGATTTCTGAATTCCTCAATACATAGGAGAGTATCTCTAAAGATGACCTTTCTATTGGGCATAGTACCATTAAGTTTCATATAAGGGTTCAAGCCCGCCCTGGCGCGACGCGACGTGGTTATGAAATTGTTTGCATTTTCTAATAGACGTTGCGTTCCATCACCGCATCTTTCCATGCCGGGTCTGGGCCGGGGGTTCAGGGTTGAGGGATGAAAGCAATTTGAGGTTTCAGTTGTCAGGTGTCGGCTATATAAATTTCAAATAACAAAACTCAAAGTAACGCGGGCAAAGGAAAAGGATTGTGCGCATGGTAAAAAAAATATTGATAGCTGTCGACGATTCGTTGCAGTCAAAAAATGCGGTTCGCTACGTTACACGGCTGTCTGCGCGTCTGGAAAACTTAAACATCGTTCTCTTCAACGCCCAGCCCATGGTATCTCAATTCCTGGTTGATGAGGCTAAGAAAAAAGTTGACTCCCAAAGGGAGTTGAAAGCGGTGATGGAGAGAAATGCGATAACATCCCAGAAGCTGCTCGATAATTACAGGCTGCTGATGGGTCAAGAGGGTGTCGACGAATCCCGGATTCAGACCGTGATCCAACCCCGGAAGCTCGATATCGCCAAGGACATCATCGAGTTTGTTCAAGACGGCCGCTTCGATGCCCTGGTCATCGGAAGGCGCGGAGTTTCAAGCTTGCAGGAACTTTTCATGGGAAGCGTTTCATCCAACATCACGCAGAATTCAAACGTTATTCCGGTCTGGATTATCGGCGGCGATGTCGCCCCGGCCAAGTTTCTGGTGGCTGTCGACGGGTCGGAATACAGTCTGCGCGCGATCGACCACTTGGCGTTTGCCTTGAGCGATGCCGTCGGCATCAGCCTGACATTTCTTCACGTCAGGCCCAAGCTCAAGGATTACTGCGAAGTCGATTTCGAAGCGACCCAAGCCCAAGCGCTCGAAGACTTGATTCGAAAGGGCGACAAGGCCTGCATCGATAACTTCTATACCGTCGCCCTCAAAAAGCTCAATGAATTCGACATCGGGGAAGATCGTATTCAAACCAAGACGGTGACCGGTGTTGCCAATATAGGGGCAGCCATTCTGAAAGAAGTTCAAACCGGGAATTACGATACGGTCGTTATGGGGCGCAGCGGTGTCAACAAGAGTTTTTTTACGGGCAGCGTTACAAGCACGGTGTTGAACAAAATCTCGAAAGGCGCCCTCTGGCTGGTTCCTTAGTGTCAACGATCTCTACGGCACAGACTTCTGCCACTCTTTGGCAAAGATCCCGGCTACCCGGTCGACCTGGCCGGCGTCGATATTGAGTGCCTTGGCCACTTCCAGATAGAGGCTCTTCCGGTCATTGTTTTCGGCGCCCACCAGGTTGCGGACCGTGCCTTTATCCCGCACACTCAGGCTGTCGGTTTGGGCAATGACCACATAACCGTCCCCGCCCTCTTTGAGAACCCCGCTGGCGAACCAGGGTTTGAGCAGCGGGTAACGGTTTTTCATCCTGCTTTTAAGCTCCCGGATGGCGGGATTCGAGACAGTCGTGATCTCTTCGGCCCAGGCGGTTGAAACCAGAAACGCAAAAAGGGATCGATCCCCGTGGTATCCTTGCTGCTTTTTTCCAGGCGCCGGTGGTGTTTCCGGTTGCGGTCCACGGATATCTTCTACGATTTCACCGGCCACTGATTCCACTTTTTCGGCTGGAAAATAGATGTTAATCGTTACACAGGCACCGATCAGAAGAATGCCGCTAAAAAACACCACCCGAAAAACCCGGTTGGTCGATCTCATGAACACCTCCTTCCGTTAGCGAATCACCGGGCCACCGCTCGCCCCCGATATGCGTTTAATCCGTTTCACCATGTCTTTGAAACTGATCCGGTTGTTTGGATTCAAATTTACTACATCGACGCCGGAAAAACCACTCTTTTTGACCAGGTATTCCTTACCGTCTTCCGTTATGGTTCCGTTAACCCTGAAAACGTCGTTTTCAAGCGATGCGGCAATTCCGATTTTCCAGTAGGGGAATTCCCTGAAGAACCTCGCAAACGATCCGGCCAGCCCCACGAACGGACTCCCACCGCCGCCGAGGCTGGCGATGCTTTCCACGGCCCGGAGGTTGATTTTCTGCTGTACGCCTTTCTTTGGAGCCGTTTCCAGCCGTAGTTCGAATTTTTGCGGCTGACCGCTGACGATTTCCACGTCAGTCGCGCTTCCCCGCAGGATGCCCTGGATTTTTCCAAAGGCGGTACCCGCGGTCATTTTTTCCAGGCCGAGGTCGTTGATACGGCTGTTGAAAAAAAACACCGGTATGGAGGTCAGCGGCCCGGAAACGCCCGGCCAGAAAACTCCCGGATCGATGATGTCGATGCTGCCGTCGAAGATATCGATGGCCACCGTTCCCTGGCTGGTGAGACGGTTGTTTTCCAATCGGACCGATTCAAGCCGACCGGCCAGGATTCCGCCGGTAGGTTGTGGCCAGATCCCTTTCAGCAAGCTGTCGATTTCAATCCCGGTTGCGGAAAGATGTGTTTCGAGCATGGCGTGTTCGTGAAATAAGTTGGTGAGGACCACCGGGCCGAGGTCGATCCGGCCGGAAAAGAGGCGCAGTGCGGGAGGCTGCCGGAGCGACAGCCGATTGGGTCCGACGTCGAAATTCAGGGCCAGCGGCTGTTCACCTAGATAGGGAAGTTGCATTTTTTCCACCGTCAAGTGTCCGGTAAGGGTGGACGAAGGCGCGGCTTGCGGTGCCGTCTGATACCAGAAGGGCAGGTCCAGGTCGACACCTGAAAGTGAGATGGTCCCGCTGTTGCTGCTGACATGACCCTGCTGCCAATAGGCGCGCCCTTTGGCACGCATTGATCGCAGGCCGCCGTATAAGGCGATTTCGCCCCCGATTCGGCCGTCGATCCGGACATCGCTCAGGTTAGGTTGGTCGTACTTGTGTGGCTCGGCGATCAGATGCCGGTAAAGAGACTGTGCTTTCACTGCGGGTACATTGAGGCGTAGATCCAGCTTCGGGCCCTCAGCCGCCGATCTTACCGAGCCCGAGACCGTCAGGAAAATCAGGTTCTCAAGGGAGGTTTCCAGACGATCGACGATCAAAAGACCCTGATCGGTCTTTATTTTCAATCGCCCCGAAGCGCTGAAGGGCATGGCGCCGAGGTCGAGGTAATATTTGCCCCAGAGAATCTCCCCGGCGGTCGCCGTCATTCGAACATCCGATTGGACGGCCACCGCCTCACGGCCGAAGCGGGTGTTGGTTTCCACCGCGACATCCAGTTTTTCGGCAAAACGGCTCTCCCCCGGGTTGCTGAATTCAAAGTCCACCAACCCTATTCGGCAGTCCAGTGAACCGCCGACACCGGTCTGCCATTCCAGGGCCAGGTCGAGCGAGTCTTGTGCCTTGAAGCGCCAGCCGGCCGGCAGAAAGCCCCATGAAGAGGCCGCTCGCAGAAGATCGCTGTTGCGACCTTGAAGCCCCAGAAGCGTATGTTCTCCGGTTCGAGTTAACGATCCTGCGAGGTTTGCCAGCGTGGAGCTGGACAGGTCGATACGGGGCAGTGACATTTCCCCGTTTTGCAGATTAATCCACCCTCGATCCAGACCGACTCTAACCTGCGTCAGGTGGCGCGACCCGGCGGTCAGCCGGGCGCCTGGACCGCGGGTGTGCAGGCTGACGTCCAACACGGGAAAATGCCCGGAGGCACTCACGAGAGACCGGAATTCCGTCAAAACTCCGTACTTTGTGGTGATCGCCATATCGTTTGCTTCCAGGTTCAACTGAACTTGCGGGTCCGCGAGATAACCGTTTACCTGCACGCTTCCGGACAAAACCGCCTGCAGGCGGTTGCCGGTGTCGTGATAGGCAACCGGTACACTCTGAAGCATCAGCTGCAGGTTTCCCTGCCATTCGGACCCTTTTCCGGTCAGCGGGCCGTCAACGCTTCCCTTGAGGCCGATGGGACCGGAGACGGCCAGAGGCACCGGCCGGCCGCCGGTCACGGCAGCGTAAAAGGCGCCGAACTGATCGGCATCGATTCGTCCCTCCGCGAGGCTGAGCTGCAACCGGTAGGGGTTTCCGACCCCGAGCCGGGCCGTGCCGGTAGCCTCTAGCAGGCCGGCGGCCTCGAGAGACCACCCGGCCAGGTCGAGCACCTTTTCTGCCATACGATAAACGCCCCGGGCTTCAAGCGACAACCGTTTCGTCGGATGCGCACCGGCCGTCGCTATCAGGGGGCGCGCGAGCTGCCCGTCTAAGGTCATTTCCGGCAGGGTGATTTCATTGCGGTCCGGTCGGTATACCAGTCGTATCGCAGCCGTGATGTCATCAGCGCTGAATGGCGAGCCGGAAATCCGGCCGCCGGAAAGGACGACCTCTCCGGCAATCGAGCCTGTTTCCGGGCGAGCGGTCGGCTCGAGGTGGATGCGGTAGCTGGCAACTGCCAAACGCGTGTCCGCTCCGATTCGCGATTCCAGCATCCGACCGCGAGCATCGATCCTGTCGGCCGCGTCCGATTCCAGTCGAAGCCCATCGAACACCAATTGCGTTGCGTCACCGATGATGGTGAGCCGGCCGTTATCTGCTTCCATGGAGGACCAGGCGATATCGGATATCAGAAAAAAGCCAACCACCTGTCGGATCAGCCGACCCCCGAATGAAGGGCTTGCGGCTTCTGACAGGGCTGCCGGCAGCCGGGTGTCTGTTTTCACGAGCGCCGTGAAATCCTCTATTCGCAAATGTTCGACGACGAGCTTACGGCGGCCGAAAGGGCCGGTTATGCGGGCATCGAGCGCAATAGATCCGAGTTTCAGCTCGAAACCGTTCCTGCCGTCCGTCGGACGCGCATCGATGTCCCGCGCTCGGAGCTGCAGCGGGTTGAGACTGTAGGACAGCTCCCCGACCGTGACCGCTATGCCGGTCAGGTGTGAAAGGTGTTCGGCCGCAAGGTCCCTTACTCTGGAAGGGTGTCGGTAAAGATACCCACCAACCAGAATCAGGGCGATCAGGCAGGCGCCGGCCAGACCGGCGGCCGTGAGCATCAGCTTTTTAAGCGCACTGCGTCCGGATGGTTCGGTTTCGCTATGATTCACGTGCAGTTCCGGCATGTCGCATTTCGATAAAACAATAGAAAGACATGAAAGGCCTCGGTTGAGAAACCACTGTGGCCTTGGTCAGAGCAGAAATTCACCTTTCCTGATTTGTCACTACTTAAGGAACGCTGAGGCTGGCGTCAAGTCACCGGCGATCGATTTCCCACCCTGCCGGCGATTATTCCCGCTGCCGAACCTTGGATCCGTTGCGGTTGACAACGGTCAAACTGATTTTAACTTGTTGCATCATTTAATTGACGGCGCGTTCCGAACGATTCTCCCTCCGGACGGCGTGCGGTTCACTTAAACCGGATCGATTACGGCCTAAAAGGAATTTTTTGATGAAGATTCGTCCATTTTTATTGTTTTTGTGCGTGCTGTCGTTGACAGCCGCCGGCACCGTCGATAGTGCGGAGGCGCAGAGCCGTTCGCGGTTGCACAAAATTCTCGAATCCGGTCAACTGCGGGTCGGCACCACAGGCGACTGGAATCCCATGTCGATCCGGGACCCGGCCACAAACAGCTACAAAGGATTCGACATCGATGTGATGAATGCGCTTGCCGATGATATGGGGGTCAAGGTCCAGTTCGTGCCCACCGACTGGAAAACACTGATCAACGGCATCGTCGCCGACAAGTACGACATCAGCACCAGTGCGTCGATTACCGTCAACCGGATTCGTACCGTCGGTTTTACTCAGTCTTATTACCAGGTGAAAACCGTTCCGGTGACCCTGAAAACCAATTTGTCACACTTCAAGAACTGGGAAGACATCAACCAGCCGGATGTGACCGTGGCCGTTACTCTCGGCACATCTCAGGAACAGCAGGTCAAGCAGTTCTTTCCCAATGCGAAGCTTCGCTCCATTGAAGCACCGGCCCGCGATTACCAGGAGGTGCTCTCCGGGCGGGCTCAGGTTTCGGTGACCAGCAACCTGGAAGCGTCGCGGCTGATTCAGTCACATGAGGGACTTGCCGTTGTGCCGGTTAAAGAACCGCGCAGCCCTGCCGACTTGGCATTTATCGTTCAGCAGGACGACATTGTGTGGCTGAATTTTCTGAA
>JBDNAO010000405.1:0-4232 GCA_039768375.1 Desulfobacterales bacterium
AAAGGGCTTTCAGTAGTTCACCAGGCCGGACCGGCTTCATCACACTGCTGAAGATACCCAGCTCGGCAAAATCGACTTTCATGCTCAGGTGAGGATACGTCAACATGATAACAACCAGCAAATCGATATCATTCTGCTGCGAAATCCATCGTGCCAGTTCGAATCCACCGGAGCCAGGTAGTGAGGCATCGATCAGGGCCACCTTGTAAGGCCCTTCCTCCGGGCCCTTGCCAAGGATGATCCGGCGGGCCTCCTCAATGTCTGACACCGCCGCGGGCTTCATGCTCCAGGACTCCAAGATTTCCGAAATGACGTTGCAGTTGGTGCGGTTGTCGTCGACGACCAGGACTTTCACCCCTTTAAGCGGCGCTGCCGCAGTCGGTGGGCCGGATTGGGCCATCTCCTTCAATCCAGCGAAACGGCTGGTAAAATGGAAAATGGAGCCCTTGCCCAAATCGCTTTCCAGCCACATCCGCCCACCCATCAGATGAACGAGTTGGGTCGATACGGCCAGGCCGAGACCGGCCCCGCCGTACCGGCGGGATTTAGCGGCATCGGCCTGGGAAAAGGCCTTGAAGATGCCGGACTGTTTGTCTTTGACAATGCCGATACCGGTATCGGTCACTGTAACGTGCAGGCAGGTGCCGGAATCGGAACTTTCCTCGCGAAACATGCGGACAACGACCTCGCCTGAATCTGTGAATTTGTAGGCATTGTCGACGAGGTTGAGCAGCACCTGGCGGAATCGCCCTGGGTCGCCATAAAGTTGTCCGGGCACACTCGAATCCACGCGATAGACCAACTCCAGGCCCTTTGCCTGGCATTTCATGGCCATGATTCGCAAGGACTCTTCGAGGATTTCATGCGGACTGAAGAGCGTTTCTTCCAGATCCAGTTTGCCGGCTTCGATCTTGGAGTGATCGAGAATGTTGTTGATCACTGCCAGCAGCGCATGGGCAGACGCAATAACGACATCCAAATCCTCACGCTGTTGGGGTTTAAGCTCCGTCCCAAGCATGAGCTCCACCATGCCGATAATCGAGTTGAGCGGGGTACGAATTTCGTGGCTCATCTTGGCAATAAATTCATTCTTCGCCTGGTTGGCTGCTTCAGCGGTCAATTTCGCCCGTTGCAGCCCTTCAGCCTGTTTCCGTTCGGTGACATCTCTTAAAAAGCCGCTGAATCCGGTCGTCCGGCCTTTATTGTCTTTGAGAAGAGAAACCGAAGATTCAACGAACCGTTGGGCGCCGTCCTTGCGGATGAGTTTCCAGCCGACCGATTTTGCCGGGATTCCTGACGTGTAAACCCGCTTAAAAGCACGCTTGACAATACGATTACTCTCCGGATCCAGCGGAATCCGTTTGTTCATCTCGATGAGCTCTGTTCTGGAATACCCGAGGATGCCACACATGGCCTCATTGAAAAAGGTCATCTTGCCGGCCGTGTCGACCTCGTAATAACCATCCTGGGTGGTTTCGATGATCGATCGATATTTCTCCTCGCTTTCCCTGAGGGCTTCCTCTACAGCTTGCCGCTGGTTGATCGTGAACTGGGCGTGGGAGCCCAGAATCAACAGCAAGGCCAAAATGGTCAAACGCGACCAGATGACGCTGATGTCCGGACCAAAAAGCCGTCTGAAAAAATCGACGTCATAGGAAAGAAAAATATAAAGGACCGAATCAAAAATCGTGTAAAAGACGGCCAAGGCGATGCCGATGAGAACCATCTGATCCCAGAAATGAACCTTGATTTTTTGTTTGTTTTTCGAATCTGGTAGGCTTTTAAAAGCACCCGCGTTCCCCATCGAACGTCTCCTCTCGAAGCTACCGGTTCACAAAAAATAAGGTCGCCATTTTGATCTCATGTTTGGAATCTTATCCTAACACTGCCATGACAACGGCACAATACACGTTAACAATATTTTATCAGTTTAGTTTGTTTTACCTGATAGGCCCGCGACTGTCTGCTTTGATTTACGATAAGGAATTCAATAAATAGGAGTAGGCTTCGGTATAATTGGGAAAAAGGGGAATCACTCGCACTTGTAACGGGGATATCTCCGGCGATCCTTACCACAGCGCCGGTCATTACGGGCTCTTCTTTCTGGAAGGTGAATTGAATAAGAGTAATTCCTGCGATCTCCTCCGGTTCGTCTGCCGCCGTTGTCGATCAGCACGAACCTTTTGTAAGGATTGGTTGAGATCGTCACAACGTCGGTCACAGGGATCTGGTATATTTGGTCCTTTTCGAATTCAGCCATGAAAACGATCCTCGATAATTCCGAACGGAGCCTGTTTGCAGGCGGAAATAGATAGTTGTCGATAATATTTCAAAACCGGTGTTATCTGTAAGATGTTTCCTAAATATAAATGAATTCGTTGGAGAATATTTTGTATTGGCAATAATATCAAAGTGATCGGCGCTCGTAAACAATTTCCACACTGTTTGGCAATGCATCTTTCATGCCACTAGAATATTAATTGGAAAGACAAAATCCCGCCCCGTATCAAATCATAAATTATATATTATTTCAATTTGTTACATGCGAAACGCGACGGTGGAGAAAATAAACTGAGTATCTGAAAAAAACAAAGGGTATGGTATTCAAGTGAGAAAAAAAGGCAACGCCTTACACAGTTCAACTACCAGGGACAGTCGTTTTCAGGCCCGGGCCGGCAAATGGACTTAGTTTCCAGTGGGTGCAACTGATTTTCCGGTGGAATTTTTTGTTAGATTTCTTGATTTAAATCGGTACCTTCGGGGGGAACGATATTGAGGTCCTTGATTTTGTAGAGAAGGGTCTTGTAACTGATATTGAGTATTTTGGTCGCCTTGCTGCGATTCCAACCGGTCTTGTTGAGTACGTAGGCGATCACCTCTCTCTCAACATGATCGAGCACTTTCTTTCTGACTTTTTTGAGAGACAAAGAGTTCGTTTTGGCACCGTTTTCGAAATCGAGGTTGATCAATTCACCGTGAACCAAAGGCGTGACGTTACCGGGATTGCTGTTCCCGGAATAGCCCTGTTCCTCAGCGGTTTGAAGCAGCTCATCGATGCTTTCTTCGGTATCGCCCAGAATCAGAATGCGTTTCAACACATTCTGCAGTTCTCGAATATTGCCCGGCCATGAATAGCCGAGCAGCTTTTTCATGACCTCACCACTCGGTTTACTGATCTCTTTTCCTTTGAATTGAATACTGTATTCTCGCAGATAGTAGTCGATGAGGTAGGGGATGTCTTCCGGTCTATCACGCAATGGACTGATGTATATTTTAATCGTACTGAGACGATAAAAAAGGTCGCCGCGGAACTTGCCTTGTTTCATATCGCCTTCGAGTTCATGATTCGTCGCGGCAACCACCCAGGTGTCGCTTTTGACATCTTTTTCCGAACCCAAAGGTGAAAAATGCCCCCCTTGAAGCACGTGAAGGACTTTGGACTGCAAGGGCAGTGTCATATCCCCGATCTCATCCAGAAACAACACACCGCCGTGTGCGAGTTCAAATTTGCCGCGTCGGCGTCGTTGGGCTCCCGTGAAGGCGCCCTGTTCATAACCAAACAATTCGCTTTCGAGCAAACCGTCCGGCAACGCCGCACAATTGACTTTCACAAACGGTTTGCCCATCCGGTTTGACCGCTCATAAAGTTTTTGAACGACCAGCTCTTTGCCGACTCCGGTTTCACCGCACACCAGAGTGTTCAGACCGGTATCGGCCACCTGCTCGATCAGTTCTTTTATGCGTTGGATGTTGTGACTGACGCCGACAATTTCCGTACTCATGCTCGCCCTATCAATTGATGTTGATGAATGCGGCTCTTACGATGTTTCCTGCTTTCAATCCGGCGGGGGCATACCGGCCAACAGGATCCTCTTGTTTTAGGTCCGCTTCTCGAGTAACGCTGTGATGGACTGCTCGAGCTCGTCCAGGTCAAAAGGTTTTTCCAGCACCATGTCCGCGTTGGCCTCAATAGCCAATGCCTCCGGGTGTTCCCCCCACCCGGTTATCGCCACCACCGGTGTACCCGGAAACTCTTTCTTCAGTATGGATATAACCCCGACGCCACTGACGTAAGGCATCACGAGATCGGTGATTACAAGATCGAATCCGCCTTGCTCTGCCTTGAGTAACTTGATCCCTTCCAGGCCATCAGTGGCGGTCACAACCTCAAATTTCTTTTTCTTGAAATATTTATCAAGAGCCACCAAGATTTCCTGACTGTCATCGATAAC
>JBDNAO010000406.1:0-11781 GCA_039768375.1 Desulfobacterales bacterium
ACGGGCTTTGGCCATGAATCCGAAGGTGATGCTGTTTGACGAGCCGACCTCTGCCCTGGACCCGGAGATGATCGGCGAGG
This sequence comes from Desulfobacterales bacterium, assembly GCA_039768375.1. Classification (GTDB taxonomy): domain Bacteria; phylum Desulfobacterota; class Desulfobacteria; order Desulfobacterales; family SG8-13; genus JARFQH01. The sequence goes on from JBDNAO010000406.1 coordinate 81, forward strand.
TTCTGGATGTCATGAAGACACTCGCCACGGAAGGGATGACGATGGTGTGCGTCACGCATGAGATGGGGTTTGCCAGGGAGGTGGCGGATCGGGTGATTTTCATGGACGCGGGCCGTATCGTCGAAGTCGGTACGCCCGAACATTTCTTTAAAAACCCCACCCATGACCGCACGAAATCGTTTTTGAGTCAGATATTGTGATGTACTGCGGACAGGAGGTGTGCGTCTTCACGCGGGCAACTGGAAACTTGAAACTTGAAACTCAGAACCTGCAACCGGAGCCCTCGGTAGGCACTTCCACCCGTACAAAAAGTAACATCCTTTAACCGGCAAACGGGCACAACCGGCTCAACGAACTCCACCGACCCCCCACATGTTGTATTTTGTAATTTCAAATCACCCCTTCCATTGTGCTTTTCCCTTTACAGAAGCCCGTCTTCCTGCTATTGTAGCCCCATTCTGATCAATAGCGTTCACCGTTGGCCGGTCTTGAAGGATACAGGCGTTAATGAAGCTTAAACGGCTTGAAATCACAGGATTCAAATCCTTTTGCGAAAAAGCCGATATCCAGTTCCCACAAGGTGTATCGGCGATTGTCGGCCCTAACGGCTGCGGCAAGAGCAACATCGTCGACGCGCTGCGGTGGGTGATGGGCGAGCAGAGCGTCAAGCAACTGCGCGGCAAGTCGATGGAGGACGTCATCTTCGCCGGAACTTCCGGAAAACCGCCGCTCAACATGGCCGAAGTAACGCTGACCCTGGCCAACGACAACGGGTCCGCCCCGGAGGAGCTGAAAGACTTCACCGAGATCATGCTCACCCGGCGCCTCTTCAGGTCCGGAGAAAGTGCTTACCTTATGAACAAGCAACCCTGCCGCTTGAAAGACATTCACAATGTCTTTCTCGGCAGCGGACTGAGCTCTAAATCCTACTCTATTATCCAGCAGGGCAATATCGGCGCCATCATTGATGCCGGCCCGGAAGAACGGCGATATTTCCTCGAAGAGGCCGCCGGCACAACCCGCTATAAAAACCGTAAAACCGAAGCGCTGCGCAAGGTCGAGTCAACCCGGCAGAACCTGTTGCGCGTCTCGGACATCATCTCCGAAATCCATCGCCAGATGGCCGGTTTAAAACGCCAGGCCCGCAAGGCCGAGCGCTTCAAGCAGTATCAGAGGCGCGCCGATGCGCTCGATATCCGCCTGTCTCTTTACAATTACGAGCGGTTGAGCCGCCAGTATGATGAAACCGGCCGGCTGCTGCAGGAACTCAAGGACTCCGACCTCGGAAACACTTCCCAGCTGAAGAAACTTGACGCTGCCGTTGAAGAGATCAAGCTGCAGCGTTCACAGAAAAACCAGGAGATCGCGGATCAAAAATCGCGTAAATTCGACCTGTTGCGTAAAATCGACCGCATAGAGGGCGATCTCAGCCATCAGCGTCAGGAAATCGAACGGCTGACGGACGAAGCCAAAGAGCTTCAGGCCGCCCGCGAGGACTTGGAAGGCAAGAATCGTAAAATCGACTCTGAAATCGATGAGGCGCAAAACGACACGACCCGACTGCGGGCGGAAATCGAAACTCTCCGCCAAGACCTGCACCGGGAGCAGGCCGCCGCCGCCGAAATAAAAACCCGGATAGACGACCTGAATGCCGACCTCGAAACCAGCAAGACCGCCCTGATGGACCGCCTGACCGAAGAAGCCCGCCATCGCAATATTTTTCAAAATGCCGCCAACAACAAGGAAAACCTGCAGCGCCGGCTGAAGCGGGCCGGAGAGGAGGCCGCCGTTGCCCGTCAAAGAGTCGCGCAGGGGCGCACCACCGAAGAAAAAAGTAAAGCCGATTTGGTCCGGTTAACGCAGCAGGCCACCGCTCTAAATGAAGAGTTGGAACGCATCCGGCGGCTGAACGACGAGAAACGTGAGATCCTCGCCCGCCAGGTCAAAAAGGTCCAGACGCTCGATCTGGAGCGCAGCACCGCCCGGTCGAAATTTTCGACCCTGAAAAAGATGGAAGAAAATTTCGAGTGGTACCGCGACGGCGTCAAGGCGATCATGAGAGCGCCCGAATTCGGTTGCGACCCGGATTGCGCCAGCACCGACGACCCGACCGCCGACACGGCCGGAACCGCTGAGGGGAACAAAGAAATCGTCGGACTTTTGGCGGATATTCTCGATCCATCACCGGAATACCAGGCGGCGGTCGAGGCCGTCCTGGGGGAGGCGCTGCAGTACGTTCTGGTCGACGCCCCCCAAACCGGAGTGCGCGCCATCGAGTATCTACAGTCCCACGGTGCCGGCCGCAGCGGTTTCATACCCGTCGCGGCGCTGATGCAAATCGAAGAGGATCGGCGACCCGCACAAGAGGATTCGGACCGTCTGCTCAAACATGTCGCGGTTAAAACCGGCTATAAAAGGATCGCAGCAGCCTTTCTGGGGCACGTCGTTGTCGCGGAAGATATTCATGCAGGCCTGGCGCTATTCAACAGCAGCCACCGCCATACAACGATCGTCACCAAGCAGGGCGACGTCATCTCCCGGCAGGGCATCATGATCGGGGGCAGCAAAGACAAGCTGCCCGGCATCCTGGCCAAGAAGCAGGAGATCAAAGGCCTGGAGCAGCAGATCCGCCTCTGCGAGCAGACACTCACAGAGGCTCGCGAGCGGCAGCAGGCGTCCGAAACCGATGTCCGCAAAATCGAAAACGAACTGCAGCAGCTCTACGAACAGAAGAAGTCCATCGACACGGAGGCAGTCGAAGCCGAGAAAGCGCTCTACCGGGTATCCGAGGAGTTGAAACACGCCGTGCGCCACCTCGAGATCGTCGAACTGGAACACGAGCAGCTCCTGGGCGAGGAAAGCGACATCGACGATGAAATGACCCGATTCCATGCAGCCCTGGCACAATTGACGTCAGCCATCACTGCCGCCCGCGAGGAAGTCGCCGAAAAAACACGGCAGGCCGGGTCCGTATCAGGGCAACTGGAGGCTTTCAGTCAAAAAATCGTCGACCTGAAACTCAGCCTGACGGCGCTGAACGCCCGGCTCGACAACAGCAACAACACCCTGAGGCGCCTGCAGGAGTTTCAGGAAGACGGCGCCGCCCGCCTGATAAGCCTGGCCGAGGACATCACGCTGAAGGGCCGCAGGGCCGCCACTTCCAAGAACACCGTCATCGGATATGAGGCGAGCCTGGCAGGAATGTACGAAGAACTCAAACACCTTGAAGAGGCCCTCGGCGCGAATGAATCCGCCTACTTGGCCATCGATGCCCAACTAAAGGACAACGACGGCATCATTGCGGAACTTCAGAGCCAGCGGGACAAGATCCTGGAAAAAACCCGCCTGCTTGAAATCGAGCAGACCCAGCGGCAGGTGCACCGCGACACCGTCGTTCAAAGGCTCGAAGAACACTACCACAAGCCATTTGCCGAATACGGCGCGGAACTCGAGGCTCTCCGGGAACAACTTCAGTCGGCGGAAGGAGCCGAGATGTCGACCGGCGCCGACGAAGAGGAGTTGACCCGTTTGCGGGAGAAGATCAGCCGCATCGGTGATGTCAACCTGGCGGCCATCAACGAATACGAACAGCTGAAATCACGGCACGACTTTCTCTTCGAACAGCGCGAAGATCTTCAGAAGGCGATCGACGATTTGCACAAGGTCATAAAGAAGATCAATCGCATTACACAACAACGGTTCCTGGAAACCTTCGACCAGGTCAACCAAAAGCTCGGTGACGTTTTTCCGCGGCTCTTCGAAGGCGGCAGTGCCAAGCTGGTTCTCACCGAGCCGGACAACCCTCTCGAAACCGGTGTCGAATTCATGATTCACCCACCGGGCAAGAAGCTGACCCGCATGAGCCTGCTGTCCGGCGGCGAGAAGGCCCTGTCCGCCATTGCCTTCATCTTTTCACTCTTTCTGATCCGTCCGGCTTCTTTCTGTCTGATGGACGAAATCGACGCCCCGCTGGATGAAGCCAACGTCTTCCGCTTCAACAACCTGCTGAAACTGATCGGCGAAAAATCACAAATCGTGATGGTCACCCACAACAAAAAGAGCATGGAGTTCGCCGACATGCTCTTCGGCATCACCATGGAGGCCAAAGGCGTTTCCAAGGTGGTGTCGGTGAATTTAGACCGCTGAGAAAGAATAAAAGAGGGCTTCTGTTTTGAGCTGGTTCCGGAAGAACAAACCGCCGCAAGAAGACACGCCCGTTACAGCCGCCGAAGTGCCCGGCGCATCTGAGGGCGGGCCGGCGCCGGACGACACCCCCGCCCCCGAAGCGATGTCATCCGGGGGGCAGCACGATCCCGCCGATTCAGCGTCAAGCGCATCGGCCGCCGTCCAAACGCCGTCAACAAAGAGGACCGAGCCGGGCGAAGATACCGGGGGCATTTTCAAACAACTGCGCAGGGGCCTCGCCAAAACACGCCAGCTGCTGACCACCGATCTCGACGACCTGTTCGCGGAGAACAAGAGCGTCGACGATGACATGCTGGATGGCCTCGAAGAGATCCTGATCACCGCCGACATCGGTGTTCAAACCGCCACGGATCTGATGCAGCGTGTCTCGCGCAATGCCTCTCGGATAGGGGATGCGGCTGCTCTAAAGAAGATGTTGCGGGAAGAGATCCTCGACCTCTTGGCGGGAAAATCACAAGAGCGCGAAGCCGGCGGGTCTAGACCGCATGTCGTCATGGTCGTCGGCGTCAACGGTGTCGGCAAGACCACGACCATCGGAAAACTGGCCGCCCGTTTTTTTGGAGAGAAAAAAAGGGTCCTGATTGCTGCAGCCGACACGTTTCGTGCGGCCGCCGTTGAGCAGCTCGCCATCTGGGCCGAAAGAGCTGGAGCGGATTTCGTTCGGCACAAGGACGGCGCGGACCCGGCGGCCGTCGCCTACGACGGTATCGAAGCGGCGTGTGCCCGCAACGCCGACGTCGTCCTGGTGGACACCGCCGGCCGGCTTCACACCAAAATCAACCTGATGGAAGAGCTCAAGAAAATAAAGCGGTCGATCGCCAAAATTATGCCGGATGCTCCCCACGAGGTGCTGCTGGTCCTCGATGCCACCACCGGTCAGAACGCGCTGTCACAGGCCAAGCTGTTCAACGAGGCCTTAGGGGTCACCGGAATTGCCCTGACAAAACTGGACGGCACCGCCAAAGGCGGTATCGTGATCAGCATCCACGACAGGTTGAACATTCCACTGCAGTATATCGGGGTGGGAGAGACGATCGATGACCTTCAGGTTTTCGATCCACACCGGTTTGTCGACGCTCTTTTTACTTAACCGAAGAAGGTACTGATTGGTTCTGGGTTCAAGGTAATCTTTAGAGATACTATCCGGGGTATTAAGGTATTCAGAAATCTCAAATTCCAAGCACCAAATTCCAAGAAAATCCCAAATTTCAATATCAAATGGCCAAAACAGGTTTGTAGTTTTGAATTTTGGTCATTGTGATTTGTTTGTTATTTGTTATTTGCGATTTGGAATTTTTCACCGAAACTTCAACGTTTCCTCTTCGATCAAACTGGGTGCTTGCGGCCAGAGGCGTCATTGAACCCTGAACCCAGAACTTTGAACCCGGAACCTGAAATCCTGTAACTTTAACCCCAAACCCTGAACCCCTCATCAGTGGGTCACGCGAAAATCGGTCATTTCCCCGGTATATTTTTCCCACTCGACATCCACTTTGTGCACAACCGCCCGGGGCGGGCCCTCCCGGCACCAGTCCAACATGGTTTCGACCTTGTCCCGCTCGCCTTCGATGACCGCCTCGACGGTGCCGTCGCGTTTGTTCCTCACCCAGCCGTTGACACCATATCTTTGGGCAGCCCGCTGAGTCTCGACCCTGAAGAAAACTCCCTGGACGATTCCGGTGATAATGATGTGGGCTCTGACGTTCTCTGCCATGATTTCACCTCTCTTAAAATCCCCCTGACCCCCTTTTATCAAAGGGGGGACCGATAAAGAATTAGAGTGATTTCAACACAACTCTTGCAACAAGAAAGGATGCCGGAGTGCAGACTTTCCCCCCTTTAAAAAAAGGGGGGCCAGGGGGGATTTTGAACTGGACCATATTACTTCCAACCGGAACATATTTATGGCAAAAGCTATAAAACCGTCGATGGGCACTCTATAGAAAACCCCCCGATCTTCGGTGCCGACGTTAGGGCCGCGGCAAAAAATAATTACACATCTTGCTTGTTTTTTGGCCCGTCTACCGCGTTACATCCACCAACACATATCCCGATATGCGCCGGCGTATGTGCCTTGTAAACGAACCAAAATCCTGCGTAATCTTGTGTAATTATTTCTCGCCGAGACCCTTACCGATCAGTCGATGAGCCGGCGCAATTCCACCGCGTCGATGACGGCCACCCCCAGCTCTCGGGCACGTTGAAGCTTGGCTCCGGGAGAATCGCCGGCGACGAGGTAATCCGTGTTGCGACTGACCGTGCTGCTGACCCGTCCGCCTGCGGCCTCGATCGCTTCTTGAGCCTGTCGTCGGGTCATGCCGGAGATTGCACCGGTCAAAACAAAAGACATTCCGGCCAGCGCTGTCCGGTTTCCGCGGGTTTCATGCCGGACGACCACGCCTTTTTGCAACAGTTGCCGCAGCATGTCCTGGTTTTCGGATCGGCTGAAAAAGTTCACGACACTTGCCGCCACAATCGGCCCGACGTCCGTGATGGTCTCGAGTTCTTCCCGGGTGGCCCTCGAAATAGCGTCAAGCCCCGTAAAGTGTTCGGCCAGGATCTTGGCAACATGCTCACCGACATGGCCGATTCCCAATGCGTATAAAAACCGTTGAAATGAAATCTGCTTGCTGCCTTCGATGCCGTCGATCAGGTTGTGGGCCGATTTGCGCCCCATTCTTTCGAGGTCTTCGACAACCTTTTGATCCAGAGTGAAAATATCCGCGAACGAGTTGAGGATTTTTTTCTCGACCATCTGTTCGACCAATTTGTCACCCAGGCCGTCGATGTCAAAGGCTCCCTTGGCTGCAAAGTGTTTGATGCGTTCTTTGATCTGCGCCGGGCAGTTGGCGTTGACACAGCGGGTGGCGGCCGCCCCCTCTTCGCGAACGACCGACGAACCGCATACCGGGCAGTGCTTCGGCATTTCAAACGGCTTTTCCGAACCGCTGCGTTTGGTGTCAATCACTTTGACGACTTCGGGAATGACGTCCCCGGCGCGCTGGACCAGCACGTGGTCACCGGCCCTGACATCTTTTTTCCTGACCTCGTCCTCGTTGTGCAAGGTTGCCCGGCTGACCGTGACGCCGCCGACCCGAACCGGCTTGAGATGCGCCACCGGTGTCAGTTTTCCGGTGCGACCGACCTGTACTTCGATGGCGTCAACGGAAGTCGTCGCCTGAATCGCGGGGAACTTGTAGGCCATCGCCCAGCGGGGACTCCTGGATGTATTGCCCAGCTGAAGCTGATCGGAAAGGCAATCGACTTTAATGACCATACCGTCGATTTCATACGGCAAACCGTGACGCTTTTCTTCCAGCTCGCCATGAAAATCGAGCACTTGTTCGACGGTGACGGCGGAACGTGTGAGGGGATTGATCCTGAACCCCAACTGTTTCAGAGTCTGAAGGAGATCCCCGTGTGATGCCACACTGAGGTTTTGCGTCGATCCGACACCGTATACGTAGATTCTCAGCGGCCGGCGCGCGGTAATTCTCGAATCGAGCTGGCGCAGAGAACCCGCAGCGGCATTGCGCGGATTGGCGAACAGAGGCAGTCCTTCCTCGAGCCGTTCCGCGTTCAGCTTCTTGAAGCCCTCCCGTTCCAGAAAGATTTCACCCCTGACCTCCAGAAATTGAGGCGTCCGCTGCCCGTGTGCGTCGAGCAACACGAGTGGCACGGCCGGGACCGTTTTTACATTGGCGGTGATCACCTCGCCGGTGACACCGTCACCGCGAGTGGCGGCGGTTACCAGTCGGCCACCCTCGTAGACGAGTCCGACGGCAACACCGTCCAGTTTGGGCTCGGCGGTGTAAAGGACTGTCTTTCTACCCGCCAACTTGCGCACCCGCTCGTCAAAAACCCGGATATCGGCTTCATTGAACCCGTTTTCGAGACTAAGCATCGGAACCGCATGCTTTACGGTTTCGAATTTAGCCAGCGGCGGTGCCCCGACCCTCGCCGTCGGTGAATCCGGACTGGCGAGTTGCGGATAGTCGGTTTCGAGCCGGATCAACTCCTGCATCAGGGCGTCGTACTCGACGTCCGAAATCTCCGGGTCGTCGAGAACATAGTAGCGGTGGTTGTGATGGTGGAGGGCCGCTCTCAGCTCTGCGACTCTTTTGGTGATGTGTGGATCGACAGGGGGTGTTGGCATAAGCGCTCGATCATCTGGCAGGCCAGGGACCGCCCCGAGGCGAAGGCTTCGGTTTTAAACCCCGGCACCCAGTGTAATGAAGACAGTTCGTCGGACACCACCAAAATGCCGCCGATATCGACGCCCCGATAGTGTGCGACAGAAAAAAGGGCCGACATCTCCATGTCGACGGCCAGTGCCCCTTCGGCCTGAAAACGCCTGATTTTATCTGGTGTTTCCCTGAAGATGGCGTCCGTGGTCCACACCGCGCCCGCATGCAGGCGGGTGTTCTCCGGGTCCAGCATGTGCATGATCTTTTCGACGGACGCCGGCGTTGGATGGGAAACCATCGGGGCTTCCCGTGAATCGGAGTAGTGAACCGATGTTCCTTCGTCGATAAAGGCCGCAGTCGGCAACAGGATATCCCCTATATTTACCGCAGGGGATACGGCACCGCACCAGCCGAAGAAGAAAAAATGCCGGACGCCCCAGGCAACCAAAGTTTCCAGGAGCATTACCGCATAGGGAGCGCCGACGATCGGACCGACGAGAGATATCGGTTCAGCATCGTTTTGATCCCGGACGAAGAGGCGGCTTGTGAACAGCGAATGCGGACGCTGCGCCGACAGACCCATCGATCGCACCAACTGGTAGAGATCGACGGCGGTGCCGACCAAAACCGCAAGGCGACCCGTATCCGGCGTTCTTTTCCCTTTGACGGGTTTGACGACGGCATCGTCGGCTGATCCGCGATCAACAAGCGCGTTACGATTTATCGGTTGATCGATCCGGTCTTTAAAAGTTGTCATGCAGGATAGAATATTGAGGCCCGGTGGACCGTTTTACCGGATATAGGCTTTAAGATAAAGATTTTGGACTGCGTTATCGGTCGTCGGCGTATTACAATACAGCCTTCTCCCTCTGGTCTTGCCAAATTCTTTATCTTAAAGCCTATAGCGTGCCTGCCGCCGGTTTCACTTTTCATCGATGGAGCGGGCCTCATGCCGGTTTGGCCATGGCGGACAGCTTTTCTTTCACTTCATCGATAATATCGTATAGCCACAGGAAATCCTCGACACTCAGCCGTCCCGCCTTCGCCGGCGCCCGCTCGGTGCCGTCTTTTTTCATGAGAATCCGAGGGCCGATCTGGACTTTTGGTTCACCGTCCCCGTAACGGTTGATCGACACCATCAGACCGGTTTCCTCGCACTTCCAGTTTTTGAGCATTTTATCTTTGTCGGGATCGTAGGCCATTGCTTTCCTCCAAATATCTTCACAGAATGAAAATCCCCCACATCCACTGGACAGACCGGGGGGGGTGGCATGCAGCGTCCAGCATCACGGAGCGCTAACCCGATCAAATTTCAGCGGCTCCGTTACAGACTGCCGACAAGCGGTTTGCTATGTGGAAATCTTGGAGAAATCGGCAAATTTCTCGAATAATCCCGCAATGCAGCCCAGCAGAGCCAGGCGGTTTTCGCGCAGCTGATTCTTGTCGGTCATCACCATCACACCATCGAAAAACGCGTCGACGCTGCCGCGCAGAGCAGCGATTTCCCGCAGGGCCTGATCGAAGCGTCCCTGGTCGATCGCCGCCGTCGCCTTTGTGTCAGCTGCCTGAAATGCCGCATACAAAACTCCCTCGCTTTCGTGTTCGAAAAGCGCCGCATCGACCTTTTGCGGCACGCGGGCGTGGGCCGCAGGACCGGATTTTTTGATGATATTGCCGACCCGCTTGAATGCAACCGCCAAGGGCTCGAAATCAGGCTGAGCCTTCAACGACTCAAGGGCCCTGACGCGATTCCAGACATCGGGGATGGTGTCGCCGGAGATGTCGACCACGGCCGCGATCACGTCTTTCGAAAATCCTTCTTCGGCCAGCAGGTGTGACAGTCGATTTTTGATGAAACCGAAAACAATCACGGTGAGCTCGGCAAGTTCGGATGTGCTTTTCTGGCCGAAAAGACCCAGCGTTTTTTCAATCAGCGCCGACAGGGAAAAGGAAAACCCCTTGTCCAGCATGATCTGAACGATGCCTATGCCTTGTCGCCGCAAGGCATAGGGATCCGATGCACCGGTCGGAACCAAACCCACGCTGAAACAGCCGCAAATGGAATCGATTTTATCGGCTATCCCAAGGATCGCCCCTGTGATCGTCTCCGGTAACGGCGCCCCCGAATAGACCGGGCGGTAGTGCTCTTCGATCGCCGCGGCGACTTCAGTCGGTTCACCGGCTATCGTCGCGTAAACCCTTCCCATCACGCCTTGAAGTTTCGGAAATTCACCGACGACGTGACTCACGAGATCGGCCTTGCACAAGTGCGCCGCTCGTAGGACGTTGCGCTTCAGATCGGTGGCGTTATTTGGGTCGTCACCGACGGCATCCGCCAGGTAGCCCGCGATACGGGTCACCCGTTCGGTCTTGGCGTGCATCGTACCCAACTGGGCCTGAAACAAAACCCCCTCGAGCTGTTCGACCCGATGATCGTTCGTCACTTCAAGATCACCGCGGTAGAAAAACTGGGCATCCGCCAGGCGGGCTCGGATCACGCGCTCATGGCCCCTGGCAACCAGCGACATGTCACGGGCCTTGGTGTTATTAACGGAAATGAAACAGGGCAACAGCCGATTCTTCTCATCGACCACGGCAAAGTATTTTTGATGCTCCCGCATGGAATTGATCAACACCTCGTCGGGTACTTCGAGAAATTCTTCGTCGAATTTTCCGGCCACGGCCACCGGATACTCAACCAGGTTGGTGTTGATGTCCTCCAGCTCGGCATCGGGTAGAATACGCCCACCGAGTTTCTTGGCGACACTGGCGATTTCGCGTTGCAGGATTTTTTTGCGCTCGTTTATGTCGACCAGCACGTTGGCAGCCCTCAGGGCATCGGTATACTCTTCACTCTGTTGAATCTTTATCCGGCCCGGCGACATGAAGTAATGTCCGCGGGTGATGCGTCCGCTCTTCAAATTGCCGAGTTGAAACTGAATGACGTTTTTTCCCAGCAATGACAACGTGGACTGGATCGGCCGTGCAAATTCGAGGTCGAAATCGGCCCAACGCATTTTCTTGGGAAAGGGTGTCGATAGAATCACCGCCGGCAGGATCTCTTTTAACAGGGTGCGGGTGGCGAGGGCGCGTTCGGTTTTCACGGCAACCAGGTAAGCCCCCTTGGCGGTTTCTGCGGTACGCAGCCGTTCGACCGGGACCCCGGCTTTCTCTGCAAACTTGCGGGCGGCCATTGTGGGCCGACCATTCTGATCGAAACCGATTGCGGCCGGCGGACCGGTGAGCTCGGTTTTCATCGGTTTCTGCTTGGCGGCGACCTGCTCGACCGTAACGGTCAACCGGCGGGG
>JBDNAO010000057.1:0-6476 GCA_039768375.1 Desulfobacterales bacterium
CAATATTGGACGTTCGACGTTGAGCGTTCGATGTTCGACGTTCAATCTGTTCACTGTTTCGGCCAGTTTAATCATCAAAAAACCATGCCATTTTGGCATAGTTTCATACGTGGGTTGAAGGATTGAAGTCCTTGAACGCTGAACCTGGAACCCAGAACCATTGAACCTTATGTGCGTTCAATTGCGTTGCCAAGGCCATCGAGTCACATCAAAGATGACACGACACTCGTCACCGGGGTCGCGGGATGTCATACCAACACGCGGGCAGCGAGGTCAACACGGATGACAGCCACGCTGAAATTTCTTGCGGATCTGAGCACTTGTGATTTATAATAAGATCAAATCGATACAGCCGTTTCGGTTCTTTAGGCCATTGGGTTTATCCGTCAACGGTGAATCATGTCCGGTCAACGGAGAACGGGCTGGAACCGACCCAACAGCGGGCCAACCGCCACACGACTTCGGGATGCACAAAAAAACACATCGGAAAATCTTCATTGCCGTCTTTTTTTTCGCGGGTCTTCTCGTTTTCATTTTCTTTCTGGCAGGAGAAAAGTTTCTGCGCATCGAGAGTGACTCCCAAAACCAAAGGGCCGATGCCGTCGTCGTGCTGGCCGGTTCGGCTAAAGAAGACAAAGGGCGCATCGAAGAGGGGTCCGCATTGATCCGTCAGGGCAAGGGGCGTTACCTCATTCTGCCGCTGCGTCACTCTGCCATCGATTGGCCCTGGGCCGTCAAGTACTACGGCTTGCATGAGGGCTTGCCGGAAGACAAAGTCCTCATCGGAAGGTCCACCAAGATAGACGAATCGCTAATCGACCGATTCGGCGGCACCTACGTGGAAGCCATCAAGACCGTTCGCATCATGCGCGATCTGGATCTCACTTCGGCCATTATCGTCAGCTCGGCTTACCACATGCGGCGGGCCAAGATTGCATTCGGGCAATTCCGTCAGTCCGGCCGGTTCGAATTCTATTATCATCCGGTGGATCCCGAGAGCAAAACAAAACAGCCCTGGTGGACAGACACGGAGTATGTCGCCAGGGTTCTGCGGGAGTACAAAAAACTGCTGGCAGCCTATTTCATCTATAATCTGAACCCACCAACCGTCCCCTGACACCTTTACCTCATTTGTTACAAAAATAGAATCAGACCCGCAAATAGAAATTTGAAACTTGAAACTCGAAACTCAGGACCCGGAACCAGTGGTGGCTTAAGGGCCATGAGCGTTTAACACGAAATTAAGGCTGTATTTTCCGCTTGTTTTCATGTCGTCGATTTGTCATAAGTTTAGCGACTGCCCATCCACGGTTTCAATAAAAGCACTTATCAGCTTCCGACCCAAAAATGTATAATTTTCTGCGAGTTCAAGCCTCAGCCTCAAAAGACCAGCGTCGCCGTCTGGCCTTGATCTGTCTGTCTTTCCTGACGGGATGTTTGTTGATGGCGGTTAAATTCTACGCTTACCGCCTCACCCGGTCGTCGGCCATCCTGTCGGACGCGCTCGAATCGATCATCAACGTCGTCGCCAGTGCTTTTGCGATCGGCAGCATCATCATGGCAGCCATGCCGCCTGATGAGAGCCACCCTTACGGTCACGGCAAAATCGAATTTTTTTCGGCTGGATTCGAGGGGGCCCTGATCATCGTTGCCGCCTTCGGAATTTTCAAAACCGGCATCCCCCGCCTTTTCACCCCTCAACCGTTGCCTCATCTGGATGCCGGTCTGTTGATCCTGATGGGGACGAGCGTCGTCAACCTGATGTTGGGCTTCAGCCTGGTGAGGGTCGGCAGGCGGACTGATTCCATCACTCTCGTTGCCGATGGGAGGCACGTGCTGACGGACGTTTACACCTCATTGGGAGTCGTGGTGGGGTTGTTCCTGGTCAAGCTGACAGGGTGGCTGCGGTTGGACGGTCTGATTGCCTGCCTGGTCGGTTTGAACATCCTGATGACCGGATTTGCACTCGTGCGCCAGGCGTTTCACGGGCTGATGGACGCCGCCGATCCCGCGGTATTGAAAGGTCTTTCAGAACTGCTCATCAGGAATCGGCGCAAAAACTGGATCGATATCCATCAGCTGAGAGCCTGGAAATCGGGTGATCACACGCATATCGACATGCATCTCGTGTTGCCGCGGGACAGCTCCCTGGACGCGGCCCACGGCGAAGCCAAAACGGTGGAAGCCCTTGTCATCGAACACTTCGGGGGTCGGGCCAGCGCGCTGATTCATATGGACGCCTGTGTCGAAGACGATTGCCCGGTCTGCCATTCTCGCATGTGTCGCCTGAGAAACGAGTCGCCGGTTGAGGGGCTGGAGTGGAACCTCGATACTTTCACCTCTCAAAAGGGCGGTGAGAGGTTTCGATTGCCGAATAACCGAAAATCGTAGGGGCCGACCGGATGGGGTTGTGGAATTATTTTTTGCTGGGGCCCTAAGTGAGCCCCTTATCTCAAGTGTGAGTAATCCGCCCGATAATCTTGACGCCGACAAGATAATGACCGTCAAACCGCCCCGGCTTTCCTTCCGTGATGTGCCTGACCATGATTTTGAACTCGCCGGTCGGACTCGATCTTTCCGCCGAATGGAAAAGGATGTTCAGCGTCTGATCAATCGCCAGGTGCTTGATGATGACGGAGTCCTTTTTGATCAGCAGGCAGGCCCCGTGGCGAGAGGTATCACGCAGTTTTAGCTGATGGATTGGCACCGCCCTCAATTTGACCTCCGCGGTGTACGTACTGGAGGCCGGGGTTCTTATCACCGTCCGTTTTTCCTTAAAATCGTCGGATTGGACTAGAGCCACGAAAATCCCTTACAGAGTGTTTTGGGTAGGGTTCTGGAATTATTTAAAAAACAAACGGATCAACCAATTTTTCATGGTCCAGTTTACAGCCCTGTGTTATTTTGTCAAGAATATTAGTAAGATATAATGATTATTGTACCTTGTGATTAAAACAATCGACTCAACTCGTTATGATAATAATGCTTGTAACCGATTTAAATTCTTGATATAAATTTAAAATACTTTTGAACTTCGCACGGGAGAGTGACTACCATGGCATTGACAAAGGCCGAAATAATCGAGGCGGTAGCCGAAGGCAACGGTTTTTCTAAGAAACAAGCCACCGATACTGTTGAGATGCTGCTGGAGATTGTGAAGCGTACCCTGGCATCCGGCGAGGATGTTCTGGTCAGTGGATTCGGAAAATTTTGCGTCAAGGAAAAAACTGAACGGAGGGGTCGTAATCCCGCCACCGGTGATGCCATGATGTTGAGGCCGCGACGGGTGGTAACGTTCAAGTGTTCCGGTAAACTCAGGGAAAAGATCGACCAGGGCGT
The DNA here is from genome assembly GCA_039768375.1 of Desulfobacterales bacterium. Taxonomy (GTDB): domain Bacteria; phylum Desulfobacterota; class Desulfobacteria; order Desulfobacterales; family SG8-13; genus JARFQH01. Next base: position 3,340 of record JBDNAO010000057.1, read on the forward strand.
TTGATACAATCATATCGGCGACCAGACGTCCGCTCTTCTCTTGAAAGGAGGCGCAAGTGCCGATCAAACGCATTGCCATATCAACCGGCGGAGGTGATGCTCCCGGTCTCGATGTCGTCATCCGGACTTGAAACCTTGACCGGCAAAGAAGCCCGCACGGTTGTACTCGGGCATCTGCTGCGCGGCGGGATCCCCACATCCTTCGATCACCTCCTGTCCTTGCGCTTCGGCACTGCAAGTGTCCGCGCTCTCGATCACGGCCAGTCCGGCATCGTGGTCATTCTCGACCCACCGACCGTTATTTGCGTGCCGCTGGATCAGAGCACGCTGCGCATGAAGACCGTCCCCCCCGAGAGTGACACCATCTTGACCGCCCGGGACCTGGGTATTTCCTTCGGTGACTGAGAAAATGCACGATCGGTCCGGTTGCCGCATCCCTAAAAAGGACGACAATGCATGCTCTATGGCGCAATGAATTTCCCGGTCAAACCGGTGCTGGAAGAACTGGAGTCCCTGGCGGCACTGGGTTTCGATTTCCTGGAGCTGGCCATGGACCCCCCGGCCGCGCATTACACCGCTGTTCGCAATCAAAAGGCCGAATTGCTCGCTGCCCTCGAACGTCACAAAATGCAGCTGGTATGCCACCTGCCGACCTTTGTATCGCTCGCAGATCTGACCGACAGCATCCGGCAAGCCTCACTCGCAGAAGTGGCGAAGGCACTGGAAACCGCGGCCTCACTCGCGGTTGAAAAAGTCGTGGCCCACCCGGCTGCCATCTCCGGCATGGGGGTTTTCGTGCCCGAGTTGGCCCGGCAGCATGCTTACGAGAGTTTGGCGGTTATCGCTGCGAAGGCCACCGAGTTGGGAGTAAGTCTCTGTTTAGAGAATATGTTTCCTCGCAGCCGGTTCGGAGTCGACGTCGCCGAATTCAGGGACATCTTCAACCGCTTTCCGACCCTGAAACTGACCTTGGACACAGGTCACGCCAACATCGGCAGCCCGCGCGGCAAGCGCATCGTGAAGTTTATTGAAGCGTTTGCCGATCGGCTCGGCCACATCCACGTGAGCGACAACTTCGGCAAGGTGGACAACCACCTGCCGATCGGTTCTGGCAATATTCAGTTTACCAAGATATTGACCGCCTTGAAGAAGACCGGATATAACGGCACCGTGACGTTCGAGGTGTTCACACCCGACCGGGAATACCTGCGGTTTAGCCGCCATAAGTTCGACCAAATCTGGCACTCGGTCTAGTGGTCGGCCCATCGGTCGAATCGCCGGGAAAGCCCGCCGTTTTGAAAATAATTATGAGGGGAAAGATGCGGAAAATTCTTATATCCACAGCGGTCGTGCTGCTGCTCATCGGACCGTCGATGCCGCACTGCACGGCCGGCAGCAGACTGGAAGCGGTCAAAAAAATGATCGGGCGGCAGGATGCGATCCTGGTTACCGATCCAGACGGACGGGTTCTGATTTCCAAGAACGAGAACCGGCCGTTGATACCGGCATCGACCCTTAAAATCTTTACTGCTCTGGTTGCACTCCACATTCTCGGGCCCGACTTCCGCTTCGAGACCGAATTCTACTGCGATGATGACAACAACCTGACCATCAAGGGTTATGGCGACCCGGGCCTCGTTTCCGAGGTCTTGATGGAAATCGCCTTGACCTTGGAACCCAAGTTGTCGCCCGTCAACGACATCATCCTGGACACCTCTTACTTCGCTCAGCCTCTGGTGATCCCGGGAATCTCTTCTTCGTCCGAACCTTACGACGCCCCCAACGGCGCCCTGTGCGTCAACTTCAACACCGTGTTCTTCAAAAAAGAAAACGGTACATACCTCAGCGCCGAACACCAGACGCCTTTGTTGCCGATTGTGCTTCAACGGATCACCGCATCCGGTCTGAACGCGGGCCGGATCGTTTTGTCCCACAACGAAAACGAGATCACCCTCTACAGCGGTTATCTGTTCGACCACTTCTTGCGCCAAGCCGGTGTAACGGTGACAGGAAAGGTCGCGATCGGAACCGTCCGGCCCGGCCGTGACCAACTGCTTTACCGACACCAGTCGCCTCTGACGCTCAGCGACACCATCGCCCGGCTGCTGACCTATTCCAACAATTACACCACTAATCAGATCCTGATTGCCGCCGGTGCTCGGCGCTACGGTCCACCCGGAACGCTTGAAAAAGGGGTGCAGGCAGCCCGCGATTTCGCCCGCAACATCCTGCAGTTGAATGACATCCACATCAGCGAGGGGTCCGGCATATCGCGCGACAACCGCATTACGGCCCACGATATGCAAAAAGTGCTCGATGCCTTCGCTCCCTACCACACGCTTATGCGCAGCGACGGCCGCCAGTTCTATAAAACCGGCACGCTGCGCGGCATCAGCACCCGTGCCGGATACATCGAACGCCCCGACGGCAGCCTGCATCGCTTCGTCGTTCTGGTCAATTCGCCGGGTCGGTCGGCCGAGCAGGTCACCCGAAATTTGATTCGAAGTCTGGAATAATGACTAAAAATCCCAACGTCGGAAGTTCGATACTCACCCTCGGCATCAGATATACTTCTTTAGGGTCTCGGCGAGAAATAATTACACAAGATTGCGCAGGATTTTGGTTCCTCAACAAGGCACATACGCCGGCGCATATCGGGATATGTGTTGGTGGATGTAACACGGTAGACGGGCCAAAAAACAAGCAAGATGTGTAATTATTTCTCGCTGCGGCCCTTAGATAAACGTTTAGTCAGGAAGACTCGGATCGTCGGGTCGCGGGTTCTCTAATAGGAAGTAAAGAATGTTGTCCGTAAAAGCCGGGTCCTTGGTTAGGCCGATATGATCGGAGAATAGAAATAGGGTTTGATCCCACGCGATAGGCGAATTCAATCGCGAAAAGGCTGAGTCCCCCCGGCGTTCATCCATTAAGGCACTCCGTCGCAGTACGACCCCGTCTCCCGGGCCATCTGCGACGATTTCCAAACGCCCGCCAGATTTTTTGATGCGCGCGGTTTGCTTGGTAGGTACCGCATCACCGGCGACGATCATGAGGCGAACTGACCCGGGCGGTTTAACCGGCAAATCTATCGCCTTGGTAAAGTGATCGGCTCTTTTCAACACCTTTTCCTGATAATC
>JBDNAO010000407.1:0-5064 GCA_039768375.1 Desulfobacterales bacterium
ACCCAAACAGGTTTGTCATTTTGAATTTTGGTCATTGTGATTTGTTTGTTATTTGTTATTTGCGATTTGGAATTTTTCACCGAAACTTCATCGTTTCCTCTTCGATCAAACTCGATTTTTACGGCCAGCGGCAGGGTTGAACCCCTTATTTGAAAACGGGCCTGGTTCGGGCTTAGAGCCCGTTGGCGGCGAGTTTCAGCCGTCTTTCTAAACCGTTCATCCGGGTGGAGGTGCCCACCTTTTTTCCGAATTACATTCAGTATTCGTGTTAAATCTTCTAATCGGCAACCGCCTCTTGAAGCCACCCGGCCGTGCGGGCGGCACCGTCGAGATTGATCGAATGGGGAACTGGTTTAGCGGCGATCATACTGCTGCAAATGACGGCCGCCAAGCGTTCGGGCTGCAGATCTTTTCCCTGCAAAACGCTGATCGCCCCTATCGCCTCCATCCGTTTGGCACGAAGCCCCTGTTCGCGGTCTCCCGGGTACGGCCATACGAGAGCCGTGACCCTGCTGGCCAGAATGTTCATGCAGGTGTTGTAGCCGCCCATACTGATCGACAGATCTGCGGCGGCCAGAAACGAGAGGAAATCAGGGGTAAAACGCTCGACTTTTACGCGGCTGTTCGCCCGCCCTTTCAGCAGCTCAAATTCATCTGTCGGCATGTAGGGACCGGTGAAGACGTGAAGCACAAACGGCCGGTCGGATTCAAGATAGGCGATACTTTCCAGCAGCGGCTGCAGGAGCACGATTCCGGCCTGGCCGCCTCCGGCACTGGCCACCAACAGCGTCGTGTCTTCGCCGATGCCGAGGCGGCTGCGCAGCCGGCGCCGGGCAGCGGCCATTGGCTTGGGCGTGATAAATCCGGTATAAACGACGGGTATACTGAGATCGACGAGGCGGGAGAACGTGCGGTCGAGAGTGATCAGGGCGGGATCGGCGTGCACCAGCAGGGCGTCAAACCGACAGTTGAGGATGTCGACAACCCGTTTCTCGTAAACCGCCGGGTCTTTTTTCTCAACCAAAATATCCCTCAGACTGCACGCGACCAGGCTCCGATAAAGCTTTCCGCTACGAATGCCGTTCAGAACCGGATCGAGTTCGAAGCGGAAGGCTCTGCGGCCGAAAGGGTAGAGTTCGACCATAAACGCATCCGGTGCTTCTCGTTCAAACAGCTCGAAGAGAAGCCGTCTGCGCTCGGACTTGACCGCTTCGAGCGTTTGGCCCTTCTCGATCGGAAAAAGACCGGTGTAATTGCGATCCGTCATCAGAGCCGGCAGGCGGAACGTGCGCACGTGGACCGGCAGCGGTGTGTCCACCTCGGCGCCACCGGTAACCATGAGAATGTCATGTCCGATCAACGCCTTGCAGATTTCCAGGCTTCTGAAATAGTGGCCCACGCCCCAGATGTGCTGACAGTAGAGGATGATCTTCATGGTGTTGGTCATTGGATATTGACATTTGGGATTTATTTGGAATTTGGTATTTGGATTTTGAAAATTCTGAACACCTCAATACTCGGAATTGTATATTTAAAAATAACCTTTCTATTTGGTATAGTACCATATTAAACATCCCGATGACTCAAACGCCTGAATCGGAACCATCGAGCGCCATCGCGTTTATTTTTTCGATCTCTATCTGTCCCCGGCTGCACACCAACCAGTGAAGGTGGGCGGGCTTCAGAATGCGGGGTTCGGTCGGCAGAAACCGCCGCTGCAAGAGTCGATAAATCAGGCATTTAATAAGGCCCTCGTGCGCGACAACGAGAATGGTGGCGCCCGGCCAGCTTTCGGTGGCTGCCTTGAGCACGCGCTGCCCCCTTTCCCAAACGCTGTAGCGGTCCTCGCCGCCGGGCGGGCGGAATTGCCATCCTTGCATCGTCAAACGGGTCAGCAGATCTGGGACTTTTTGCTTGAGTTGGGCGATAGAGCGACCCGACCATCGGCCCCAGTTCTGTTCCCGCAGGCCGGCTTCGCAGGTGACGGGAACTTTACAAAATCGATTCAAAATGGCAGCGGTCGCCCGCGCCCGGGCAAGATCACTGCAGATGCACCTGTCCCAGTTGCAGGTCTTGAGCAGATGACCCCAAGTTTCCGCCTGACGTCTGCCTGCTGCCGTCAGACGGGAATCCAGTTGGCCCTGAATGCGTTTTTCGCGGTTCCAGACGGTTTCGGCGTGCCGCATGAGGCCGAAACGGGTTGTTTTTTCGTCATTGGTCATCAGCCCGACCGCTCGCAGTTTCGCCGTGCCGTTCGCCCGGAGCCGGCAATCCGACTGAGCACCCTTTCGACCCCGGCATAGTTTTTCGACAAGTCGTGTTTGCGCCGGATGTAAACCTGTGCGGCGCGGCCCATGTTGCGCCGGCGGCCGGCATCGACCAGAAGCTCCTCCACGGCCCGTAAAAAAGCATCCGGATCATCGAGAGGGGCCAGCAGTGCGGTTTTCCCGTCCTCGACAACTTCCGGAACACCGGCATTGGCAACCGCCACCACCGGCAGCCCGCAGGACTGGGCTTCGAGAAAAACCATTCCCAACGACTCCCCGATTCCGGGAAAAACAAACAGGTCACCGGCGCTGTAATAGCGATACATTTCGGTTCGCGGCACTTGCCCGACAAAAAGAACCTTACCCGGAAGCTCGGTTTGCGCCAGCTGTGTGAGAGCCGTTTTCTGCCTGCCGTCGCCGACGACAACCAGCCGAAATTCAAGACCGTTCCGCGACAGGCAGCCGCAAGCCCTGATAACGCCGGCCAGCCCCTGAAACTTGACGCCGGGCCGAAACATCGCCGCAGTCAGAACGACCGGCGTGTCACTGACCTGCCACTTCCGCCGAAGGTCCCTGCGCGCCGCCTCGCAGAAACAAAAGTCCTGCGGGAAGATGCCGGGCAGCGCATAGGTCACCCGCTCCGGCGGTAGCAGCCGTTTGAGATTGATGAAATCGACCTGCTTGTTGACAAACACGTGTCGGGCGGCCCGCAAGGCGCGCCGGTTCAACAAAAATCCCGGAAGGGTCCTGAGGTCGCGCCGGCGTTTAGTCGCATAAGCCCCCTGAAAAATTACATAGGGAACACCCGTGCGGGCGGTAACGTAAGGACCGATAACGTCCGGCCCTTTGTAATAGGCGTGGTAGGTCAACCAGAGGTCCGGTGCATCGGCGGACAGCCGCCGTGAAAGCCGTCGGCGCTCGGCCAGCACGCGCGGTATCAACCACGGTTTCCAGAAAATCCAGCGCGTCCGCAACGTGGTGGCCACCCGCATTCGGTGTCCTCTGGCGGCCAGATAGTCATAAAGGCCGGTGCCGATAACGAGATCCCCGGAAGGCTGGTCGTGCCCCAACGGCTTGAACGGTGCATAAAAAATGATGCTGGGTGTTTGGTTTTTGGTTTTTGGTGTTTGGTGAGCTGAAAGCATGGATTCGAATTCGGCGTTTCTAAGAATAGAATTTTTGTGGAATAATTCTATTTATAGTCACAAATGTGATCTTTAATTGAAGATATTTGAGGCCGTTTTTTTAGAATCATTGCCACAAAATTTAGAATTAAAATACCAAACACTAAACACCAAGCCCCGGTACCTCCCGCCGGTATATCTCTGCCAGACGCCAGATGTGGTCTTTATTGTAAAAGTCTTTCAGAACCCGCTCCCGGGCTTTTCTGACAATCAATTCCCGCAAAGCGTCATCGGTCAAGAGCCGGACGATGGCCGCGGCAAGTTTTTCAGGATCTCCCGGCGGCACCAGCAAGCCCGTCTCACCGTCCTGCACGAGCTCGGGGATCGCCGAAACCGAGGTGGCGACCACCGGAACGCCCATGGCCATGCTCTCCAACAGAACATTGGGGATGCCGTCCCGGTCGCCGTTGGCCGCCACTTCGCAGCCCAACACGAAGACGTCGGCCTGACGGTAGTGGTCGAGAACCACCTCATGGGGCTGAGTGCCGCACCAGCGGGCGACATCGGTGAGCGCGAGGCTGTCGATGAGAGCCAGCGTTTTTCCCCGATCCTCACCGTCGCCGATCAAGGTGTGACGGACATCATAACCGTTGTCGCAAAGCCATCGAACGGACCGGTAGACGGTTTTCAACCCCTTCTTGGCGGTCATGCGGGCAACGGTCAGAAGACGATGTGGTGCGGCAGACGATCGGACGCCCGAAGGCCGGGAAAACAGGCCGGTGTCGATTCCGTGATAGACGCGGTATATTGGGGCGCCGTCCCCATCGACAAGGTTCTTGAGGTGCCGGCGGTTGTATTCGGTGCAGGTCACGACGAATTTCGCCAGGGCGAGTTTCTCACGCAGTTGCGCCGGATCCGAGGTGTAAATATCCTTGGCATGAGCGGTAAAGCTGAAGTCCAGTCCGCTGAGCTGGGCGGAAAAAAGCGCCACCGAGGCCGGCGAGTGCGCAAAATGGGCATGCAAATGGCAAACCCCGCTGCCGGGCAAAAAGCGCTGGACCAGATAGCCGGCCTGAAGAAAATGTTTGAAGGTCGCCGGTCGACGCGTCCTTCTGAACCGCCGCAGGGCGGTCTTCAGCGTTTTTACGTAAATGCGGGGATTTTGGCGAACCAGCAAGAGGTTGTGGTACAGAAAACGAGGCAAGGGAATCAGGAGCGTTTCAGGCAGGTAGTCGGCCCGGGCCCGTATTTGCCGGATGCTTTGATGGGAAAAATTCTCCCGCGGCGCTCGCATCGAGAAAATGTGAACGGTAAAGCCGAGCTGCTCCAGGAGCAGGATTTCGTTTGAAATAAAGGTTTCCGAAATCCGCGGGTAGCCCTTCAGCACCATCCCTAAAACCGGCCGCGCTCTGCCCGTCACAATCGAAAGTCCTCCACTGGCGTATAACGGATGTCGTCGGTCACTGCCCCGTCCGAAGCACGATAGCCATCCTTCGACCCCGCTCAGTCATCAAACAAAAAAAGGGGCGCACGTCACCCCTTTTACAATCGGCCGCGGAAAAGGGCCATTTATGGACGGAAACAAGCTAGTGCCCATCCACGGTTTCACTAAGGGCACTGATTAGTTTCCGATCCAGAAATGAGCAATTTTCTGCAAGTTCAAGGAAATCGGC
>JBDNAO010000408.1:0-5699 GCA_039768375.1 Desulfobacterales bacterium
AATCGTATGATGCGTCGATCGAGTCGAATACAATGTTTCACCCAATGGGGTAAATCGACAATGCCGGATCTTGGTCTATAGTGTGTTCCGTATCCATTAATTGTAACCTATAAAGTTTGAACCCCTGAACCCTTATGAAACTTAACGGTACGGCACTCGATAGAATGGTAATCCCTAGAGATAATATCCCGGGTATTGAGGACTTCAGAAATCTCAAATCCCAAGCACCAAATTTCAATGAAATCCCAAATTTGAATATCCAATGACCCAAACAGGTTTGTTATTTGGAATTTTGGTCATAGTGATTTGTTTGTTATTTGTAATTTGTGATTTGGAATTTTTCACCGAAACTAAAAAGTTTTTATAACGATCAAACTGGCCGCTCGCGGCCAGCGGAAGGGCTGAACCTTTCAACCATGAACCCTGAACCCTTGGCCCCTTGGCCCTTCGAACCCTTCTCTCCAAGTCAATGGGAGAAAACGCATAGATGATAATACCGCAATCTTTCCATAGCCTTTCTGCAGGATTACACGGTTGTAATATTCGTGCAAGGCGCATGAAAGGTTGGGGCATTAACGTATCAGCAAGCGAAAACGAACCGGACAACACAGCAAACCGTCGACGGTAGGGATCCATTTGTTAACGGTTCGGATGAACCGCGCGTCGACAATAAACTAATCATTAGGAGGGCAAGAACATGACACGAACATTAAGATTAACACGGTCTATCATTATTGTAATGATGACAGGGCTACTGTTGGTATCGGGATTTCTGATCGCAAATGCGAGCCCGAATGCGCCGGTACCGATGATTCCGGAAAATTTCAGCAGTCTGGCCGACACTGTCAGCCCGGCCATCGTCCACATCCGGGTGGAAAAAACGGTCAAGACCAGCGGACCGGCTATGGGTCCATTTGGGATGAACCCCTTCGGCAACAACAATCCTTTTAAAGACCATTCGGAAAAGTTTTTCGGGCCGAACGGTCGGCCGGAATTCAAACAACCCGGTTTGGGATCCGGCTTCGTCATCGACAAAGACGGTTACGTCGTCACCAACAACCATGTGGTTGAGGGCGCCGATAAAATCAAGATCGTCCTCAAAGACGAACGGGAATACGACGCTAAGATCGTCGGGCGGGATCCTGTCACCGATATTGCCCTGCTCAAGGTTGACGCAAAAGACAGTCTGCCGACCGTGGCTTTGGGTAGTTCCAACAATCTGAAAGTCGGGGAGTGGGTCATGGCCATCGGAAGCCCCTTCGGGTTGGATAACACCGTAACCGCCGGCATCGTCAGCGCCAAAGGACGCGTGATCGGCTCCGGACCCTACGACGATTATATCCAGACGGACGCGTCCATCAACCCGGGAAACAGCGGCGGCCCCCTGCTCAACATGAAGGGTGAGGTCGTCGGGATCAACACCATGATCATCGCCCGTGGTCAGGGAATCGGATTTGCGATTCCGATCGACATGGCAGAGAGAGTCATCAAACAGCTGAAACAAAATGGTGAGGTCACTCGCGGGTGGTTTGGCGTCAGTGTTCAGGACGTGAAGGGAGACCTGGCGGATTACTACGGCGCCAAGGGGCAGACCGGTGTGCTGGTTGCTGCCGTTACGCCCGGAGATCCGGCGGAAAAAGCCGGGATTAAAGCCCAGGACATCATAACGGAAGTCAACGGAAAAAAAATGACGACCAGCCGGGATCTGACGACACTGGTGGCCGGCCTGGGCGTCGGCGACAGGGCCAAAGTCAAGGTCCTGCGGGGTGGAGAAACCAAGACCCTGGAGGTTGAAATCGGAAAGCGGCCGCTGACTCTGGCTGCAGCCGGTGAAAAGCAACAAGAAAACGATGGTGAGTACGGCTTTCAGGTGTCCGAGCTAACGCCGGAGATGGCTGAGCGTTTCAATCTCGGCAACGCCAACGGTATCATGGTGGTCGGCGTGCAAGCCGGCAGCAAGGCTGACAAGGCCGGTGTTGAAGAAGGCGATCTCATTCTCGAAGTGAATCATGGGAGTGTCGCTTCGGTGAGTCAATTCAAAAAACTACTCGATCAGAACAAAAAAGGCGACGGTATCAAGCTGCTTGTCAAACGCATGAATGCCGGCCTTTTGGTGATACACTTGGCCTGATCTTCAGGCGAAGGTATCGTCCCGAACCGGGGCGGCATTCTTCCTCCATGCCGCCCCGGTTCAACTAAGGAATCACAAAAATTTAGGTTGAGCGGTTTCCAGCCCGGCGGGATTAACAGTTCCCAGTTAAACGCTCAGGTTTGTCATTTATTATTTGCGATTTGGAATTTTTCACCGAAAATTAATAGCTTCCTCTTCGATCAGAGTGGACGCTCGCACCCATAGGTGGCGGTGAAGTCTGAACCTGGTTGACACAAAGTCTCTCTTTCTTCTAAAGTAAAATCCGTCATTCCCGGCGACCTTCTGAAAAATCTGCTCCTGCCTTAAAAACGGGTCCTGTCTACATCCTGAAGGATTGTCCGGGTTGCACTGAACCATTTTTAAGATGCGGTATCGACCCGCACCGCATACATCATTGACGAAAAGGCGCCTAACCCGATGAAGCCAACCGAACGCCGCAGAATTGTCGTCGCCGTCGCACCAGTGGGAAAAGGTGACCCGTCGCCGGCCGGCAACCCGATCAGCCCCGAAGAAGTGGCCCGAACCGTTATCGATTGTGCCCGGGCCGGGGCCGCCATGGTGCACCTCCACGTGCGGGATCAGGCCGGCCGCCAGACCGCGGACCTGAGTGCCTTTGAGGAAACCCTCGATATGGTCCGCGAATCCTGCGACATCGTCATCCAGGGCTCCACCGGGGGAGCATCTGACCTGACGGTGGAGGAACGCTGCGTAGCCTTGAACGATTCCCGCGTGGAAGTGGCGTCTCTCAACATGGGCTCGGTCAACTTCGAGGAAACGGTTTACATCAATTCACTGCCCGACATCCGTTACTGGGCCCGGCGCATGCAGTCGGCAAAGGTCGTCCCGGAGCTCGAAATCTTCGAAGCCGGCATGTTGGCGGCCGCATCCCGCCTCGTCGATGAAAAAACGCTCCAGCCGCCCTACTATTTCAATTTCGGCCTGGGGTTTCACCATGCGCTACCGGCCGATCCAACCGGTCTTTTTTTTCTGAAATCGATGCTGCCACCCGGCAGCCCCTGGGGGCTGGTACATGACAAGATGACCGACCTGTCCCTTTTGGCCGCGGCCATCGGTCTGGGTGCCTCCATCGTGCGGGTGGGCTTTGAAGACAGCACTTTCTATGCGCCGGGAGAAGCGGCCCGGAGCAATGTCGTGCTGGTTGAAAAGCTGGTCGCAATGATCCGCAGCATGGGCTGTGAGCCGGCTTCCCCGTCCGACGCCAGGCAACTGATGGGGGTCGCTCTCAGAATTTAGTCCTGTCGCTCAGTGTCCATCCAAAAACGACATGTTTCGGCCCGGTCCGGCGTTTTCGCTCTGTACAATCCTTGACCTAGCACGGCTACGCCTGTCGCAGATCCCGAAAGCATTGCGGAGCGGTTGTAAAATCGCTATGGCCTTGGCGCGGCCAAAATCTACCATTAAAACATAGAAACAATTTACATAGCCACGTCGCGCCAGGGCGGGCTTGAACTTGGATCCTGGAACCGATCAGCTTCGGTATGCCTATGGAGAAATTAAATTTACCGTTGGGAAATAGGAACGATACCGTGACACATCTCTTGTGATTAAGGCAATATTTAGCACCGCGGCTTGTGCTCCAATGAAAAAATCTGGTAAAGGAGAGCTTTTGGCTCCCCTTTTCTTTTTGTACTTGAGGAAAGCTTTGCCACCTAAAAACAGTGCCTCTTTGGGAAAATCCAACATTTAGAACCCAGCTTTTTTAATTGCTGACTCCAAATCTTCAATCCGATTGAAACCAACAGAAATTTCTGAGTAAATTATGGAATTGATGTATAGTGTAGAGACGTTCGAATATTCCTTCAGCATGGACTCAGACCAATCGGCCCAATTAGGATCATCCGTAAATACATCAAGAATGATATTGGAATCGACCAAAACCCCTTTTCCTGTCACTTATCGCCCCTGGTCAAAGCCATGATCTGATCCGTCGTCATTTTAACTGTTGCTACCCCTCTCAACTTTTTAAACCTTTTAGTTTTTGTTTTCCCTTTTATTTTAAATAAATAGACACGCCCTTGCTCTTCAATAAAATCAATCTCGGTAGCTGGTAAAATACCTAACTTTTCACGTATATTTTGTGGAATTGTTACTTGGCCTTTAGTTGTAACCCTCATAATTGCGCCTCCGATTAGGTTGTAATACCAGTAATGGTGTTACATGAGAAGGTGCCCGTCAACAAGCCTTAGGAGCATCACGATCCATGTTTTCATTGAAGATATGGCGGTGCCCGATTCCGCGAGCAATGATGTGGTGCAAGGCACCGGGAGCATCAATTCTGGATTGGCGTGGTGTGAATATCCTGCATCAAATGAGCTTTGGTTGGTAAAAGTTTACGCAATGAGAATGCCCCTACATTCCCAAAGACTCAAGGCTTGAAACCCTCAACCAGAGAAAACATGCCTTTGGTCTGAATCAGATTGATCCGTGTGAACCCGGCCGCCGTCAAGCCGGTTTTAATTTCATTAAATGTGTATGTGCATCCCTCTTCGGTGCCGGCCAGCATGTTGACTGCAAATAGTGCACCTTCCAGCGGCTGCGTGTGATCCGCCGACATGACATGGTCGCGCACCACGATCCGGCCGCCGGAATCGAGGGCGCGGTATATTTTTCCATACAGCGCCTCGTTTTGCGCGGGACTGTTTTGATGAATGATGGCCGACAGAAGGGCGAGGTCGTGTCCCGGCGGCAGCTCGTCCTTGTAAAAATCTCCGGCTGTCAGCGTGACGCGGCCGACCATACCGGCGGCCTGCACGCGATCGCGCGCCATCTCTATCACCGGTGGCAAATCGAACAGAGTCGCCTGAATTGCCGGCGCCGCCTCGAGAAAAGCCAATGTATAAGTCCCGGAGCCGCCGCCCACGTCCAGCAGTCTGCGGGCCTGCCCCGGATTGACAGCAGCAACAACTTCCGGCGCGGCTTTGGAAGCGACCACATGCATGGCGCCTATAAAGGCTTTGCGGTTATCCTTGCCCAGGGTGCCTTTTTTTAAATTCGGCGTGGTCTTGCCCAGCACAATGTCCGTGATTTGAGACCAGTTCCGCCAAACCGTTCCCATGTGAAGAACCATAGGCAGAATCGATTCAGGGGCATCGGCCGACAGCAGGGGTACGGCTGACGGCTCGGTCCGGTACCTTCCGTCTGTTTTTACCAAGAGTCCCAGGGCGCTCAGCGCGTCGAGCAGAATCGAGATACCGCGCAGCCTGGTTTTGGTATCGGTCGCGATTTCCTCTGCCGTCAAGGGTTTTGGAGTAAGCAGGGTAAAAAGGTCCAGTTCCGCTGCGCTGAGAAGTACGCGGCTGGCCATAAAGTCGCGCGCCATCCCTAAAACTGAATCTTCCGTGTGTTTAGCGCTCAAAATGCACCTCAGCAAAGGGACGTTGTTTCAATGTTGATTTCTATTGAGTTCGAGTTCTCTTTGTATCGTTTTAGAAACTGAAAGCAGTTCCGGGTCTCGACTTACCCTTTGGTTCGCCCGGCTGATGGCCGAACGGTCTACATTAAACCGGCGGGCCACTTCGCTTCCGGA
>JBDNAO010000409.1:0-4790 GCA_039768375.1 Desulfobacterales bacterium
GCGCGAAAACGTAGGAATATCTGGATATTCCGAGTTTTCGCGCCGGTAGCCGGACGGGATGCGTCGGCGTCTAAAATGTTAAGTTATTTTTGAGCGAACCCTTGACTCGCAGATTGGATCCGCCGGATTACTACGGGTAATCGAAGCAGGTGCCTGGCGACTGGCGTCCTTTAGCAGAGTTCAAGTGTCAGAGGTCCGCCAAGCGACCGCTTGATTCATGTCGTCGACCGTGCTAAAATCCTTGGCAAGCCATCATTATTTTACCGACCACCCTAATTTGACGATTACAAAAATGCCATGAGACAGATTCCTTTTGCCACTCTTCTTTTCTGCATTCTCGTTTTAACGGGTTGCGCCGGACGCTCCGATGTCATCGTTCTCGATGACCGTTTGGCTGCCGTTGAGGGTCAGTTGGCGCGTCAGAAAACACTGATCGAAAAGTTCGGCCAAACCAGCGAAAACAAGGAGCAAAATATCCGCGGCCAAACAGCCAACCTCAGGGTCGAGATCGAATCCATGCGAGAGCAAATCGGGGCGATCAACGGCAGGCTCGAAAAAGTCGAGTACCAGACCAAACAGGAAAAAGACGCGTCCGGATTAACGGAACTCGAGCGGATGAAAGAAGATGCGCGCGTCATGAACAGCCGTATCACCAGTATTGAAGAGTATCTGGACATGGGTAGCGCTGCCAAATCCCCGGCCACCAAGCCTGCTCCGGCCAAGGTGCCTGCGGCAAGTGTCCCGCTTTCGAGCCTTACCGAGCAGGAACTCTACGATCAAGCCAAGCAGGCCTTCGACGCCGGTCAACTCGAAAAGGCCCGGGGAGGCTTTCAGGAGTTTACCAAGCGCTTTCCGAATTCCCAAAATGCCGACAATGCCCAGTTCTGGATCGGGGAGATTTACTACCGGGAAAAGTGGTATGAAAAAGCCATCGTCGAGTACCAGAAGGTCGTCGAAAACTACCCCAAGGGCAACAAAATTAGGTCTGCCATGCTCAAGCAGGGATACGCTTTCTTGAACATCGGGGACAAAGCAAACGCCCGGCTCATCCTGAAGGAATTGATCAAGAAGTACCCCGGCACAACCGAGGCTCAGTTGGCGGCCCAGAAGTTGAGCCAGATCAAATAGTTTCCGTATGCGATACTCGGAAGAATGAAAATCATCGGCATCGACCCCGGTTTGTCGTCAACCGGAATAGGAATCGTCAACGGGGCCGGCGTCAAAATCAACGGCTGTTCCTACGGCAGCATCAATACCTCAAAAAAAACGCCCCTGCCTGGCCGGTTGCACGAAATCTATGACCGGCTTTTCGCTCTTCTGAAGGTCGAAAAGCCCGACCTGATGGTCATCGAAGATGTTTTCTCGCTAAAACAGTACCCCAAGTCGGGCATCATTCTGGGCCGGGTTTCAGGTGTTATTTTGCTCGCCGGGATGCAGATCGGTATGACGGCCCTGGAAGTACCGGTTAGAGAAGCCAAACAGGTCTTGACCGGAAACGGCAACGCCACCAAGATGCAGCTCGAAAAATCCGTTCGAAACCTGTTGAAATTGTCCTCTCCGATTCGGCCGCTGCACGCCTCCGACGCTCTCGGCCTGGCCCTGATCGGCCTGTATCGCTGCGGCCGCCGACACTTTCTGAAGTAAGGGGCGCGGCGAGACAAGGCAAAATTCGACAAAAAGGTGCAGCTCATGTATAGTATGAGCGCTTTGAGTCGAATTTGATTTATTGACCAGTGCAACAGGTTCCCGACAGCCTGCTAGGCCCAACATCACCAGCATCAACCCAAAGCCGCGCCATGATCGGTTACCTTGAAGGCAGCCTGCTGAAAATCGGAGAAGACCGTATTTTACTTCTTGCGAACCAAGTGGGCTACGAAGTTCTTTTGCCGGCCTATGTGACCGAACGCATACACGCCAGCAATATCGGCGACCCATTGGCCTTATATATTTACTACCAGCAGACCGAACGACAGCCCAAGCCCGTTTTGATCGGCTTTAAGTCCGAAGAAGAAAAAGAATTCTTCCAGTATTTCATTTCCGTCGGAGACATCGGCCCGTTGAAGGCTGTCAAGGCTATGACTTTGCCGGTTGGAGAGATCGCGCGCGCGATTGAAACCAAAGACCTGGATGCTTTGAAAAAACTCAAAGGCATCGGTAGCCGTACCGCCCAGAAAATAATCGCTACGCTATGCGGTAAAATGGAACGCTTTGCACTGCCGACCGAGGCGGCAACACGAAAGATGTCGGTCGACGGGGAGACGGTCGATGCCGTGATCGAAGTCCTTGTATCCCAACTCGGCCATAAAGTATCGGATGCCAGACGGCTGGTGGCGGAAGCGCTGGATCGCAACCGCGCAATTACCACTCCGGAAGAGTTATTCGAAGAAGTGTATCGCGGAGAATCGAAACCGTGAGTGATGTCATAAAATTTTCAACCGAAAATCGGGAAGTTGTCTCCGGTGCCTGCCTGCCCGAAGACAAGGAACTGGACATCCTGTCATTGCGTCCCGCTTGTTTCACCGATTACGTCGGGCAGAAAGAAATCGTGGAAACGCTTAAAATAGCGGTCGCAGCGGCCAAGATGCGCAAAGAACCCGTCGATCACGTTCTCTTTCACGGACCGCCGGGGCTTGGAAAAACGACCCTGGCGCACATCATCGCCAACGAGACCGGCGGAACATTGACGGTCACCTCCGGGCCGGCCCTGGAAAAAGGTGGTGATCTGATTGGTATCCTGACGCACCTCGAAGACGGTGACGTTCTTTTCGTCGACGAAGTCCACCGCATCCCACGGAATGTCGAAGAATTGTTGTATCCGGCAATGGAAGACTTTGCCATCGACTTTGTTTTCGACAAAGGGGTCCACGCCAGAAGCCATCGCTTTCGACTCAAGCGTTTCACGCTGATCGGCGCGACAACCCGAATCGGACTCATCTCTTCGCCGTTGCGGGATCGTTTCGGAATCTTGCGCAGTCTCGATTTTTACACCGAAGCGGAATTGATTCGGATCACCAAGCGCTCCGCCGCCCTGCTCGATGTTCCCCTGGACGATTTCGGGGCCGCCGAACTGGCCACGCGTTCGCGCGGGACACCGCGGATTGTCAACCGGCTTCTCCGGCGGGTCAGGGATTATGCCCAAGTTCGCTCCGACGGGACGATTAAACGTGACACGGTCGAAGCGGCACTGACGTTGGAGGGCGTCGATGAGAAGGGGTTGACCGACCTCGATCGCCGCTTCATTCGGACGGTCATCGAATTCTACAACGGCGGACCGGTCGGTATCGAAGCGATTGCCGCCACGCTACAGGAAGAAACCGACACTCTGGTGGATGTCGTCGAACCCTACCTTCTCAAAGCTGGATTGATTACCAGGACTTCCGCCGGCAGAAAAGCGACCGAGGCGGCCTATCGCCACCTGGGATTTAAGATACAGAAAAAGCTGTTTTAATCGAGTGACTTTTTCGACATGCCGGTTATCACACTCCTGACAGATTTTGGCACTCACGACGCCTATGTGGCGATCATGAAGGGGGTGATCCTGAAGATCAACCCACAGGCCACCATTATCGACATCACCCATTGGATCGACCCCCAGGACTTGTGCCAGGCCGCGTATACCATCGCGGGCAGCTACCGGTATTTTCCTGCGGAAACCGTTCACATCGTAGTGGTCGATCCGGGAGTCGGCAGCCGCCGTGCGATTGTGGCCTTGCGATTAGAAGGCCAAACCATTCTCGCTCCGGACAACGGTGTGCTCTCGCCTTTTCTCGAAAAGGAATCGATCGAAAAGATCGTGAAGGTCGAAAACACGGATTACTTTTTGAAACCGGTCAGCCGCACTTTTCACGGCCGTGACGTATTCGCCCCGGTCGGCGCCCATTTGTCGCTGGGACTGCCCCTCGACCGGCTAGGTGCCCAGATTCAAAGCGACACCCTCGTGTGCCTGGATTTTGTCCAACCGCGTTTGGAAAAAGACGGCCGAGTTTCCGGCACCGTCATCGACATCGACCGCTTCGGAAACCTGATAACCAATATCGACTGGCCTTTTGTCAAGCGTCGCTACCCTGCTGCCGGGAAGGACAGCCTGCGGTTTGCCATCGGTCGGCACAATCTCAATTGTTTGTCCCCGACCTATGACAGCGTGAAGCCGGGGAATCCGCTGGTTCTGGCCGGCAGTCGCGGATTTTTCGAAATCTCAGTAAACCAGGGCAATGCCGCCCGCTTTTTTTCGGCCCGAACGGGCACCTCGATCACCGTATGGATAGACAGTCCCTTAGGGCTCGCGGAAAAATTAGTCGGTGATTTTGGGCGTTGAGGCGCCCGGCCGGCAAGGCGTAAAATCGCAGGAATATCTGGATATTCCGATATTTTGCACCGGCAACCGGACGGGATGCATCGGCATCCAAAAAGGTAAGTTATTTTTGAGCGAGCCCTTAGATGGATGAAGGACCCTGCCGATGAAGGAGAGTAGAAAAGACCGTACATCCAAAATGCCGATCAGAGGCTCGCGCGCTGATCGTCGTTGGGCAATGGTTTTCATAGGCGCGCACAGTAAAACGATCGCCTTCAACCATTTGAAAGCCGTTGTCGTCGTCACGACCCTGATCATCCTGGCCCTGGGTGGACTTGCCGGGGGATTGGTATACCTGTACCAGAGAGCTGCGGGCGACATTCGGACACTCGAAAATAAGGTCGTCGAACTGAACCAGGCGATGCAATCCCTGCGTGATGAAAAAGACATCTTGATGGCCCGCCTGGTATTGACGGAATCAATAAGCGGGAAAAAACCC
>JBDNAO010000410.1:0-5235 GCA_039768375.1 Desulfobacterales bacterium
CCGGGCTCAATTTGTCGAAGCACTCGCACAAAACGGTTTCACCGTGACCGCCTCCGGCGAGTTCATACAACTCTTCGCGTGGTTCATCGCGGACAAGCCGACTCCGGATGCCGCGTGAATCAAGGAGAGTTTCGTCTCCCACAAATTGCGGAAGACATTACTTAAGCTTTTGTAATAATATCGAAAAATAAATGCTTGACAAAGAAAATATAGAATGTCCCTTTGAGTATAGACGTTTAAGTCAAAAGAAAGTAGAAAAGATGAAAAAAATCGATAAAGCCTTTAAATCGGGTGGCGATCGACTGAGGGCAATGAGTATCATACTGGCCGTATGGTTTCTTTTTACCATAACCGGCCTCTGCACGGCTCAAGCCGAAGAGACCGGCACGACAGAAGAAATTCTCAAAATTCTGAAAGAAAGGGGAATCGTTACCGACCAGCAATATGATGAACTGAAGAAGAAGGCCGAAGAAGAGAAAAGAAAACAAGAAAAAGAGTACACCGTCAAATGGAACAACGGCATCAATGTCGATAGAAACGACGGCGCCTTCAAAGTCAAAATCGGCGGCCGCATCCTGCTCGACTGGGGTGTCATCAGTCCGGATTCCGCTTTGGAAAGGAATGAAGAAAATGGCGTGTATGGAGTCAATGCACTCAAAGGCGACGGCGTGGAATTCCGGAGTGCCCGCCTGGGTGTCGCAGGCACGCTTTGGGAGGATTTCGTCTTCAAGGCGGTATATGACTTCGCCGGCGGTTCAACGGGTTTCAAGGATGTCTATCTCGGGATGGAAAACATCCCATTCGTCGGCAAACTTCTAGTGGGCCAGATGAAAGAACCTTTTTCTTTAGAGGTACTGACCAGCGGTAATTACGTCACTTTTATGGAGCGGTCGCTGCCAACCGCGGCATTTGCACCCGGTCGGCAAACAGGTATCAGGGCCTCGAATGCGATTCTGGATAAGCGGATGACCTGGGCTATCGGCGCTTTTTACGGCGACACGGATGATGATGGGGACTCTAATTTCGATGATGTTACAAACGCGGATCTCACCATGCGCCTCACCGGATTGCCGTTGTATGCAGATGAAGGAAAGAGGCTCCTCCATCTCGGATTGAGTTACAGCCACCAGTTTCGCGACGAAGGTGAAACCACCGCACGCTATCGCAATCGGCCGGAATCGAACCTGACCGATGTGCGGCTTGTGGACACCGGCAATATCGATTTGGGCAGTGCGAATTTGGTCAATCCGGAAATTGCTCTCGTATGGGGTCCGTTCTCTCTTCAGGGGGAATATTACTGGACCAAGCTGGACACCAAGGAAACCGGGGATCCTGCATTTCAAGGGGCTTACCTGTTCGGCAGCTGGTTTATCACCGGAGAACATCGACCCTACCTCACCTCGAGGGGTGCATTCGGCCGTGTCAAGCCGATCAACAACTTTTACCCGACGGCAACAGGCGGACTCGGTGCCTGGGAGCTCGGTCTTCGATGGTCCTGGCTCGATCTAGACGACAAGGATGTCCAAGGCGGAAAGGAAAACGATTTTACCTTCGGCCTCAACTGGTATTGGAATCCGAACTACCGTCTCATGTTCAATTACATCTATGCCGATGTGAAAGACAGGGGGCCGTTCACAACATTGGACGGTACTATGATAATCGTCGAAGACGGAAGCGCCAATATCTTCCAGATGCGATTCCAGGTGGATTTTTAAAACAGAGAAGAGGTCAGATCTTTGTATTTGACAATTTATCGATTTGCTCATAGTCGATGATATTGTTACTTCAATTTACGACGTTGTTTTTGTTTAGTTAACAAACACCATGGTGAAGCATATGGTAAAAGCATCCCGCACGGCTTATCTATGCCTGGTTCCGGGTCTGGTTTTGGTATTGACGGCCTGTGCCAATTTTTCTGCGGTCGACAAGTCAGTATCTCGAGTGACGCCGCCTCTTACAGAGCAGATTGAGGGCGACCGTTCGCCAGACCTGCTTGTGCTGGTGGGTTTCTCGGGAGGCGGAACCCGCGCGGCCGCTTTCGCCTACGGCGTGCTCAAGACGCTTGCCGACACCGAAGTGATGACCGAAAAAGGTCAAAGATCCTTGCTGCATGAAGTGGACGTTATCTCTTCTGTTTCAGGCGGCAGCTTCACCTCGGCCTATTACGGACTGCGGGGCGACAAGATCTTCGAAGAGTTCGAGGAGCGTTTTCTGCGCAAAAACGTCGAGGGTGCCCTGATCGGACAGGTGATTAGTCCGCTCAACTGGATTCCACAGATGAGCAGCATTTACGGCCGGGGCGATGTGGCGGCCGAGTACTACGACAAGCATATCTTCAGCGGCGCAACCTTTGCGGATCTCGAGCGGCCGGGAGCCCCGGCGGTGGTTATCAACGCCACCGACCTGGCCACCGGAATACGTTTCTCTTTCACCCCGGCGTTCTTTGATATCATTTGCGCCGATCTCGATCAATACCCTCTGTCGCGGGCGGTCACCGCCTCGTCGGCCGTGCCGGTTCTCTTCACCCCCATTACCATCAAGAGCTATGCCGGGACCTGCGGGTACAAGCCGCCGGCGTGGCTGGCTGAAGCCGCGAAGGATGAGAGGGGCTCCTCGCGGAAAGCCGAGGCACACGGCCTGGAAGACTATATGGATCGCAAAAAACGGCCGTGGCTGCATCTGGTAGACGGCGGCATTGCCGACAACCTCGGCCTGAGGGCGTATTACACAAGGCTGAACCTCGAGGGAGACCCGCGGCAGGCATTTCGCGATCTCGGCCACCCCGAAGTGCGCCACGTTCTGATCATCTCGGTCAATTCGTTCGCGCACAAGCAGGCGAAATGGTCTCTTGCGCGAGCGGCCCCGGGGCTCGCGGAGACGATCGGCGCGATCAGCTCGGATCAGATCGGCCGTTACAATTACGATACCCTCGATATCGTGCGCTACGCCTTCGGGCACTGGACCAAACAGGCCTCGACCCCGCAGCGCCCTGTCACTTTCGATTTTGTCGAAGTGAGCTTTAATGTGGTTCACGACGCTGATCAGCGCCAAGCACTCAACGACATCGGTACGAACTTCGACCTCGAGGACGATCAGGTGGATCTTCTCATTTCGGCTGCCGGCGAGGTCCTGCGCCGGTCCCCCGATTTCCAGGCCTTTTTAAAGCGCACCCAGGGTCGGATCAACCAACCGTAGAGCAAAGACTTGCGTGAATCTAAAGACCAACATTGCATAAACAACATGGCAAAGAAGAGTTAATGCTTTGCTATTATATCCGATATCATGGTGTAAACTATAATAGGGTCTATGATTTAATGCATTCCACGAGCCTGTGGACATAAAGGCCTCAGCAAAAAATAATTTTCCAACCCGAAATTTTCGCAAACCAGAAATTTTTCCAGTTAACACTTGGGAAAGTTTCAGCTTTCACTGGAAGCTTATCTTCAATTTTTCTCAAAACTCTGTCGGCTTGAACTCTGTCTATTTTTTTGAGATCGCGTGACACTGATTTTTTGAATAATTTGCATAACCTGTCAATTAAAATTACATATTATTAGGTCGGTCGGTTTCGAAGGTCCAATTTCCAAAAGTCTCCATGGCTCCCCATCACCCTAAATTCCAATCTCTGGCACCCGGCATCCAGTACCCGGCCCCCGGTAGGCGGTCGAAAAGGCGAAGCCGCTGAATATCGTGTGACTGGGACAACGGATGAGGTTCGGGGTTCAAAGTCCAGCTTATGTAAAAAAGTTAGCCCTCCTTGTAATTTTGAAACGCTCAGTTTAGGGTTCACGAAAAAATTAGTTCGCAATTTTGGGCGTTGAGGCGCCCGCCAGGCAAGTCGCGAAAACCAAGGAATATCTGGATATTCCGAGTTTTCGAAACGCGGTCAGACGGGATGCATCGGCGTCCAAAATATGAAGTTATTTTTGAGTGAGCCCTTAGGTTCGGCTAAATAGGCATTGTCAGGAGGATAGGCATGGCCAATTCGAATTTCTCAGACAACGTTTCGATGTTTTTCTCGTCACTGGATCAATGGCTTCCCGAGAATCTTTTTCATCCTAGCGGCTTTTTGCAGATAGGGGCCATTGGCGTCACTTATCTGATCGCCTGGTTTTTCGCAGTAAAGATCCGGCAATACCTTAAAAAAGACATCGAAAGGGTTAAGGCCCACGTGCGGTTTGTATTGAGCCCGGCCCATTTTGCCATTATGCTCAAATATTTATTTTGGCTGTTGCTTGTGTGGTTCTGTCAGGTTCTTTTCAAAGAGTTCACCGTGTCGGTCGACCTTCTGCGCATGGCCCTCAACATTGGCGTTGGCTTGCTGGTCATTCGCTTTGCAATTTTTTACATAAAAAGTAAGTTCTGGTCCCGCTTTGTCTTCGTGATCTGCCTGATCGTTATTTCTTTGCGGATATCCAAATTGTGGGAACCGACCATTCACCTGCTTGAAAGCATGACGATCCAGTTAGGTACAATTAGTATCTCCATTTGGGGAATAACCGAAGCGATCATTACGTTCATTCTGCTGTGGGCAGCCGCGGCCGCGGTCAACCGCTTTATTGCCCACCGGCTAGCAGCTTCTACCCAACTGAGCTACTCGGACCGAACTTTGATCCAAAGAGTTGTCAAAGCGACAACGGTGGCCGCGGTGATTTTGATCTCTTTAAAAGCGGCCGGGATCCATCTAGCAGCCATCGCTGTCACCGGGGGGGCGCTCGGCTTTGCCATTGGCATCGGACTGCAGAAAATAGGATCCAATCTGGTCAGCGGAATTATGCTGCTCATAAGCAAGCCCATCCGGCAGGGCGATGTGATCGCTTTTGAAAAAAAAGGGTTATTGAGCACCAGCTACGGGTGGATCACTCGAATCGGCTTAATATATGTTCATGTGGCCACGCGAAACGGAACAATAGAACTCGTACCCAATGAGGTCTTTGTGACGCAAAAAATACAAAATTTATCTATCGGCGATAAGCTTGTACGCCTTGACATACCGGTCGGCATCTCCTATGGGTCGGATTTGAAAAAGGCGATTATTCTTGCCAAAAGCGCGGCCATGAGCATCAACCGTATTTTAAAGATTCCCGAACCGAAATGCCTCGTGAGGGAATTCGGTGACAGTAGTGTCAATCTGGTATTGCGAGTTTGGATCGAAGATCCCCAAAATGGGATTGGCAGCGTCAAGGACGCGGTTCTTTTGGCGGTTTGGGACAGCTTTCATGCCAACGGGATCGA
>JBDNAO010000411.1:0-5261 GCA_039768375.1 Desulfobacterales bacterium
ACGATGAGCTTGTCCACGGCCTTGGCCGTGGCGCGGCCAAGGTGTTCGATGCCGGCCTCCATGTCCATGACCACGACCTCGTCGCGCTGCAAAACCACGTGCCGCACCAGGGCCTTCAGCAGGCTGCTCTCGGGGCAGATGCAACCGGCGCCGCCTTTCGACACGCCGCCCAGGCGCATCAGTTTGATGTTCTCGAGCTTGGCCGAGAGGGCTTCCGGCAGGTCGTCGACTTTCGGATTGAGCGAAAAGTAGCCACCGATGCTGCCGGGCTGCGCCCCGGTCCGCTCGAAGACCAGTTCTTTCATATCGGCTATCGGGGTGATCTTGTCCGCGTCGGCAATGCCGAGCGCCGCTGCCAGGTTGGCGTCCGGGTCGGCATCGATCGCCAGCACCCGCCGGCCATCCCGGCTGAGGCTTCGAATGAGCAGCGCCGCAAACGTCGTTTTACCGACGCCGCCTTTACCGCTAATCGCTAATTTCATTATAATTTCCTTTCCTTATAATTTTCTGACGAAAATTATTTAACGTCTATATCTGATGCCATCTAAGAATCTGTGAAAAAATATTGATGCAATACCCGGGTTACTGCACAGACATTCGGTCAACGGCAATATAATGCACGAGGCCGATTTTACAATCGTCATAAATTTTTCCATTCCCCGCGCATGCGCGGGGAATGGAAAAATTTATTGTTGGATTGGGATCGTCGCCCTTTGCGTAGCGTACCCTAGTTTGACACCGTAATCTTTGAAGTAGACGTTGGCGCCGCCGTGCCCCGCGACCTGGAGTCCGATTTCAGGGCGCGTGAAAGGAAAGTAGGTTGTGGGCGAGGTCAGGGTATCGGTGATGATGATGGAATCGCGGCCGTCATAGTCCTGCGCGCGGGTGACGGAACTATCGACCACGTCGTTCCACTGAACGAGGGTATAGTAGTCGTTAAAGCCATTGGGGCGTATGTCTTCGTCAGGGAAGATCGGATTTGGCGGCCAGTTGGCCGTACCGAAAAGATTTCTCAAGCGCTCTTGGTCGTATGGAAACAAACCGTCAGGAGCCGGGCTGGTAGGTGGCGGAGAGATCCCATCTAAGGCTCCGTAGTAAGCCTGGATGAAATTCTCGCGCGAGGAAAAAGCGGTGATGCTGGCCACGGCTGTGAGCCCCTTGGTCAGGTTGTTCAACGGCAAACCAGAAGTAAAGGCGGTAGGGGAGGTGTTGTTGAGCAGCAGCGTTCCGGCGGCATTGCCGCCGGCCCAGCTGCCGGAGGTCAATAGCGGGGGAGCGATGACCCGGCCTTCGGCACCGTTGGATTGCGTCACAAAATCATCTTTTTCGATGGGGGTTGTCCCGCCGCTGTCAAACGTGACCAAAGCTCCCTCGTTGATCCGCACCAGCAGGGTGGACTTGTCGACCGGGAAATCTCGGATGACCCGGGTGTCATCGACCCACCAGCCGTTGCTTGTCGCGCAGCAGTTTCTTTCGAACCGGAACCGGAATCTGACGTTGGAGTTGCCGGCGTAGCTGCTAATATCGAGTGTCTTTTTCACCCATCCGTCTACCTCGTCCGGTAATGCATCACTGTTGCCGGTGTAACTGGCAAGGCTCGATTCGTTCGGTTCGATTCCTCCACACTCCAATGGCAGCCTGTCGTTCAGCAGGTCCCAGTTTGAACCGCTATCGCCTGAAACTTCAACAAATCCCCAGTCTTCACAGGACGTCAAGCGATAGCGGGTCCAAAAGGTCAATTGGACCGCCGTTGCCTGAGAGAGATCGATCGGCTCGGAAATCAGATAATCGTTCCAGATTTCTCCCACCGCCGGGTCGCTGTAACTGCCCGAACCCGAAGGGCTTGTCGTCCAGGAAAAAGTGCTGGGGCTGCGGGCGAAATTGTCGGCCCGGGTCCAAAGGGGGTCTGCTAGGTGATCGTTCTCGCTAATCCATTTTCCGGGCGGCGGCTCCAATTCGGCACCGTCGGAAAAGAGCAAGCCGAGTTCACTGTAGGCCAGCCATTTTCGGTTCGTGCCGTTTCCGGTCTGCTGCCAGAGCACAACCAAATTGACGTCGTTTTCCGGTACGATTTCGTCGGGAATTCTGTCCGCCGGGTCACAGAATGCGCAACCGCGCATGAAAGAAAGGCCGTAGAAATTTTCGTTTTCGTCCAGACGAAAGGCGAGGCCGGCGGCATAATGCTTCGGGATAGGCGAGCCTTCAGGCCCGTAGCCCGTTTCAGGGAAAGGAGTAGAGTCAAAACCGATCTTGACCTGGTTGTCGTAACTCAGATAATAGCCGGCCACGCGGTGAGAATAGGCAAAGTTGACGACCTTGTTGGTGGTCCAGTTGAAGGCGATCAGGCCGGCCTTTACGACCCCGAAGCCGGGTTCGACAGCGGTCACCGCCAACACATTTTCGCCGCCTCTGTTCTCGATGGCAAAGGAGCCGTAGGTCGGGGAACTCCAATTGCTCAAGTCGTTGAAATCGTCGAGAAATTCAACTTTTTCCGTAGACCGGTCGGGGAGCGGTACGTTGTAAACCACTTCCCGGGCGGCCGCCAGCTCCCCCTGGCCGACCATCCCGATGGAATGAACCCGTACAAAGGGCTCCAGAACAACTTCCGTCGAGGTGTCCACTGAAATGCTGAAGGATTCCTCCGGGTCTTGTACCATGGTGAGATTTTGCAGGATGTTGCCATCGCGGCTGATATAACCATATGAGACCCCGTTGATGTTGATCCGCCCCTGGACCTTGGGGAAAAATCCGCCGTCGGCCACCGTCAGGTCCCCGTTTCTCGTCAACGTGGCGCTGCCGGCCGGCAGTCCGATCAGCTTGACGACCGCGTTGTCGTAAACGGTTTCCTCCAGAGGGGAAGAGAGATTGAGCTGTCCCGTGCTGTCATTGTAGGAATTGTATGGATAGACGACATCACCAATTTTGACACGGGCATTGACGCCACTGGCTGGCAGCGTGAAACCCTCCGGCATGCCACCGGAAAATTGGGTTGGTACTCCGCTGCTGCCGACGGAAGAGTTGCCGTTGGCGGTCAAAAAATAGGGAAAAACCTTCAATCGGAATTGACCGTCGTCTCCGCCGCCCAGGGTGAACAGGTCATCATGGAGGTCCTCGAGGACCTGGTTTTTTTCGTCTTGGGATTTGTAGCGGTTGTTGGTGTCGTTGGTGTTGAGGTAGCGGCTGGCGGCGTACCGGAAACCGGATTCGGCAATGTAATAGGCCCTAACAGCGGTGTTGCCGGTCACCTGACTGGTGGATGAGGTGCCGATCAGCGACATTATGCCGGTTCCCAGAGCGGCAAATAGCAGCAGGATGACCACCAGCCCCACCAGCACATTGCCGCGTTCGTTGCGAAAAGCTTTTCCGGAAGCAGAAGACATTTTGGCGTTAGGCCTTTGAGAGAATCCGACAGTGGCTAGGATGGAGCCGATAACAGCAAGGATTATGGCTGTGACCGGCCATTTTTGAAGCATAAAATAAAAAGATTGGCTGCCGGAGGCTGCGGCCGACACGAAACATTGATACTGGGCGGCGGTGGCTGGTTCGTTGGTGGCTGGCGCGCCGCCGTAATTTTCGGTGTTGCGCGGATTAATGGTGGTCGAGAAAGACACAGTACCCGCTTCACCTTCTCGGCCCTCTTTGCGGCGTAGGGCGAAATCCATTTTCACAGCAGACATTAGATTGATGCCATCGGCAATGACCCAATCGGGGTCCGGGCCTTTGAAATACTGAATGGTGAAACTGTCCACCTGGTCGATCAAGGTGTCACCGGTGACTCCCGAAAGATTGGTGGCCCCGGCAGCCAGGCTATAGAGCCGTATCGTGCTGCCTACTTTGGCGATGGCCTGTCGGCCCAAGAGGCGGTTGTCAAATACAACCCAGGGATCGGCGCCGTCGTCACGGGCGATAACATCGATCAGCTCCATCAGTTCGCGATTGATGCGGGTCAAGGCGATCTGCGCTTTCTGGGCCAGGTGGCCATTTTCCTTGGCCTGCATGTAACCCCGCAAACCGGTGACGATTCCCATCCCGGCAATAGCGCCCAGGATTCCAACGATCAAAAGCGATGCGATCACCTCGACCAGGGTAAAACCGGCGCAATGCCTCTTCATAAAACGACTCCTGAAAAGGTGCGGGCGATAGGTAATAGTTTCTTTAAAAATTTCAGTTTAGGTCTCATCAACTCTGAGAAGCCCAGCCTCTTTATCTTGTGTATAGGGTCGTGATCTCGTGCTGGCCTCTGACAACGGTTACTTTTAAGACCCGGTGGTAAAAAGGGCTGAGGGGGTCATTGTCCTGCGCCTCGTTTCCGCTGCCGTCGAACGTAACCCAGGACGTGCTCCACGTGTAATCACCGTAGTTGCCGGTATTGTTTTCTATGTCATCTTTTAAATCAACTAAGGGATCGTTTGAGAGCAGCAGTCGTTTTTTGTAATCCGCATGCATCTTCTCGACGATTGCGGTCAGCTCCATGTTCCCCTGTGCCATTTTTATGGGCTCGAAGCTCTTGTAAACGGTCTGGCCCAAAAATTCGAGCAGGATGGCGCCCAGGATCGAGCCCACGATCAGGGCAATGATCACCTCGAGCAGGGTGAAGCCGCCCGGTTGGCTTTTAAAATTGCCTGCCGGTTTCATTCGATGAATCCCGTGTTTTTCGTGATGGTGATCGAATAATTATCCGAACCTTTGGAAAGGGTCACATTCCGATCCTCGGTTATCCGTGCGCCGGGCGGCGTGCCGGAATAGAGCGCATAATAAGGGATACCGCGGTTATCGAACGAATACGTGCCGGCTGTCATGCTCATGCCCTCGGCGGCCAGAGCGACCGTGTTCGCATCCTCTCCCGGCAGTTTTATGGTCGTGAGGGTGGCGGCAGCGGTATCATACCTGAAGAGCCAATAACTGCCGCCGGTGCTGTTGGTCTGGATACCCCAGGGCACATTGTCGTTCATGGCCCGGGCCTGGGCGTGACGCAGCTGGCTCTTCAGGACCTCGGTTTGAACTTTAAGGTCCGCGCTGGTAACGCGGCCGCGACCGATGGCAAAGGCCACGATGAGGCTCATCACGATCAGAACGACCACAATTTCAATAATAGTGAAGCCCGCGTTTTTTTTCATTTTCGATATTCTGGCGGTAATCGATGAAATTCGAACAAGGCGAGCACGAAGTCAAAAACGGCTTCCTGTAGATAATACACTGCTGGTTGACTTTATGTAAAGAGGCGGGAGAAAGCGTGCCGGTAAGAAGGTGAACCCAAACAG
>JBDNAO010000412.1:0-7241 GCA_039768375.1 Desulfobacterales bacterium
CGCCGGCGCATATCGGGATATGTGTTGGTGGATGTAACGCTGTAGACGGGCCAAAAAACAAGCAAGATGTGTAATTATTTCTTGCCGCGACCCTAAATTCCATATCGCCCCAACACGCAACAGAGATGAAACGGTCACCGTCTCCAAAGGCTTGCGCGTGAAACCGATGCGGGAAGCCGTGTAGTTCAGTAACGACTTCGATTGTTTAATCGAAATCTCCTACATCCAACTTGCATTAAGGTTGGTGGTGGGGGGAGGATTCGAACCTCCGAAGGCTTCGCCGACAGATTTACAGTCTGTTCCCTTTGGCCGCTCGGGAACCCCACCTCAAAGGTGACTGGAGCCAGAGACAGGAGTCGAACCCGCGACCCGCTGATTACAAATCAGCTGCTCTACCAACTGAGCTACTCTGGCTCGGCAATCAACACTATAGCGATACGGCAATGATAAGTCGTGAAAAAATAATGACAAAAGCTCACAATTTAAATAACTTCCCCTTTTAAACGTATTTTTTGTAAATATCAACTAAAAACATTGAGTTTGGCGTGCCAAAAAAGGCGAACGAACTGATTTATAAGAATTAATATGCGTTATTTCGGTTAATATCTCTTTATTATTCCTATTTATGCTTATTCCAATCACCTGTCATCGAAAAAGGAAAAAAACTTCTCTCAGCGTCTCAGGGCTTCCTGCAAGACAGGTCGCCAAGGACTCATAATTTAAAAACCCTTACATCTATTAATAAAATAGGCCGATGTCAACAAAAAAAACCTGCTGCTCCATGGTTTGACCCGATACCAAAATTAGCCCCTGCCGGTGCATAAAGTACCGAATGACCATTAAAAATGGTATTCCATCCCGATTGATTTTATGGTATACTTTTTAGACTTGGACATCTGGATAAATGCGTGTCACGGATGGATCCATCGGCACGCGTTGTGTTAATTTCGCCGGCTTTCAACCTCTATAATTTCGCACACCAAAAGAATTCGGGCTATGAAATCAAAAACAGTTCAGTTGCACCTCGTCGTTACCACCGCGTTTTTAGTATTAATATTTAGTGGTTGTGCCTCATCTCGTCCCGATACACGTTCCGGTCCAACCCACGGTCCACTATATTCCGCCCAGCGGCAAGCGGACGGCGAAACGGCCGCTGAACACCCGGGCCTCTTTTCGAAGTCCGTTACCGACCAGCCGGCCCGTTCAGAAAATAGGGCCACAGAGACCGGTGTTGCGACACTCGAAGAGTCGACCGAAAAAGAGAGCGCCATCGAAGAGTCGGACAATCCGGGCACGCCGGAGTTGTCGGCACCCGAGAAATCGGTGCAAAAAATATTGGACGAAGCTCTTAACTACTGCGAAGTTTCGCAGCAGTTCTGGCAAAAGGGCGAATTGGATAACGCTTTAGAAGCGTTGGATCAAGCCTATGCCTTGATTCTCGATGTGGACACTTCCGACCAACCAAAACTCATCCAGCAGAAAGAAGACCTTCGATTCCTGATATCCAAGCGGATCCTCGAAATTTATGCTTCCCGCAACATTGTCGTCAACGGAAATCACAACGCGATTCCGATGGTGATCAACCGCCACGTCCAGGCTGAAATCAATAATTTTACCACCGGCTCCGAACGCAACTTTTTCATCGAATCTTACAAGCGTTCCGGTCGTTATCGGCCCAAGATCGTTGCCTCCCTGCGCGAGGCCGGTCTGCCAACCGAACTCTCCTGGTTGCCGCTTATCGAAAGCGGGTTCAAGGTCAATGCCCTGTCAAAAGCCCGCGCCCTCGGTCTGTGGCAGTTCATTCCATCGACCGGCTATAAATTCGGGCTCAGTCGGGACAAATACATCGACGAGCGCATGGACCCCGACAAGGCAACCGCCGGGGCGATCGCCTACCTTAAAGAACTGCACCAGATCTTCGGCGACTGGATGACCGTATTGGCCGCCTACAACTGCGGCGAGGGGCGGGTGCTGCGTGTCATCAGGGAGCAGAATGTCAACTATCTCGACAACTTCTGGGACCTTTACGAACGCCTGCCACGCGAAACAGCCCGTTACGTACCGCGGTTTCTGGCGACCCTCTACATCATCGAAAATAGTGACCGCTACGGTTTGAACGATATTCAGCTCGACTCCCCCAGCGATTACGAGGAAATTGAAATCACGCGGCAGGTCCATCTGAAACACGTCGCTCTGAGCATCGGCGCCACAGAAAAACAGATGTCGGCCCTCAACCCCGAGCTGCGCTACAAAATTGCGCCGCCTGACAAATACCTCCTCAAGGTGCCGGCCGGAACCGGTGACGTCCTGACGGCTAAACTGGACAGCATCCCCGAATCCAAACCCCCGACCCGTGCGGTTGTCTACCACCGGGTGCGTCGCGGAGAAACCCTTTCGACCATTGCCCGAAAATACCGTGTCAACGTGAACAGCATCATGCGGGCCAACAATCTGCGGCGCTCGAATTACATTGTTGCCGGACGTCTGTTGAAAATTCCCATGGCCGGATACCGCTATCGGGCAGCCCGCACTTCAAACACCAAGGTGTCGGCGGCGGAGACCCACAAGGTGGCCCGCGGCGACAACCTCTGGAACATCGCCAAACGCTACGGTACAACCACCAACAAAATTCAGGAAATCAACAATCTTCGCTCCACCAAACTCTATACCGGTCAGGTTCTCAAGCTCCCCGGCAGCAACCAGAGCCGCACTGCAAAATCCTCCGCTGGCAGCAACTACCGTGTCTACAGCGTCCGGGCCGGAGACAGCGCTTTTGCCATCGCGCAGCAGCACAAAATGAACCTGAACCGACTCCTGGACATCAATCAACTCTCCAGCGCCAGCAAAATATTTCCGGGCCAGCAGCTTTACATCGAATAACGGATATCAAAGCCGCCAGTATCTAATTTTCTCTTCTGCGGCTTCCCCGGCACTGAACCCGCCTTTGACGTCCAAAATCAACGGGGCGTCGTCGCTACAGAGAGCCGCAATCTTTTTCATTCCCATTTTCCGGTAAGCCGCGTGGATTACCGCGATGATCACCCCGTCGACACCGTCGATTTCTTCCAACTGCTGCAACTCGAGGCCATAATAGTGTCGGGCCTCATCCGGGTCTGCGAGCGGGTCGTGAACAATAACCCGGACACCGTAGTCGGCAAGCTCGGCAATGATGTCCACCACTTTTGTGTTTCTGAGATCAGGGACGTCCTCTTTGAAGGTCAGTCCGAGGACGGCGATGGTAGACCCCTGGACCGGCTTGCCAACGGAAATGAGCATTTTTACCGCTTTCTCCGCCACGTATTTGCCCATTCCGTCATTGATTCTGCGGCCGGCCAGTATGATTTCAGGGTGATACCCCAGCGACTCGGCTTTCACCGTCAGGTAATAGGGATCGACACCGATACAATGCCCGCCGACCAAACCGGGACGGAAGGGCAGAAAGTTCCACTTGGTTCCTGCCGCCTCGAGGACCTCGGTGGTGTCGATGCCGATTTCATCGAAGATCATCGACAACTCATTCATCAGCGCGATGTTCAGATCGCGCTGAGTGTTTTCGATGACCTTGGCGGCCTCGGCGACTTTAATTGAAGACGCCCGGTGAATGCCGGCCGGCACGATTCGGCCGTACACATGGTAGAGAAGGTCGGTAGCCTGTTCGTCTGAGCCCGAGACAATTTTTACGATCTTGTCGATGGTGTGAACCCGATCGCCCGGGTTGATTCGTTCCGGAGAATACCCCACTGAAAAGTCCCTGCCGAAGGCGTACCCCGAGCGCTCCTCGAGGATGGGGACGCATACCTCTTCGGTTGCACCGGGATAGACCGTCGACTCGAACACCACGCAGGCGCCTTTCGCCAGATGCTCACCGACAATCGTCGAAGCGCCGCGCAGTGGATCCAAATCCGGTATCCTGTAACGATCGATGGGCGTGGGAACCGCTACGATAACCAGTCGGCACTGCGACAGTTTCTCGGGGTTGTCGGTAAAGTCGATCCTTACCTTTTTCAGCTCTGATACCGACACCTCGAGCGTTCGGTCGCGAGCGGATGCCAGTTCATTGATACGCTGGGTTTTCAAATCATAGCCGACAACATCGAAGTGCTTGGACAATTGGACCGCCAGGGGCAGACCGACGTAACCGAGTCCGACCACGGCGATTTTCTCGCGCCGGGAAACCAAATCATCAAAATTTAACATAGTTCAGAACTCCCCATGATCTCGATCCGATAAATTAGTCTTTTATCAATTCATGCAGGCTTTTGATTTCAGTCTCGCTGAGGTACCGCCACCGGCCCTTCTCCAGCTGACCCAGAAGTATGGATGCCACCCGAATGCGCTTGAGTTTCACCACCCGATTGCCCACCTTTCTGACCATACGGCGAATTTGCCGGTTTCGGCCTTCCTTGAGGACGATCCTGAACCGCCTATCGGACAACTTCCGCACGCCGGCCGGGCGGGTGCGGGTTCCCATTAACGGCAGGCCGGCAGCAAGTTTTTGGAGGACATGGACCGGAATCGGCTTGGTGACGGTCACCTCGTATTCCTTTTCATGGTCGAAAGACGGGTGGCTCAAACGATGGTGGAGTCGGCCGTCATTGGTGAGCAAAATCAGACCGGTGGAATCCTTGTCCAATCGTCCTACCGGGTAAACCCGTTGATCGACGGCGACCAGATCGACAACGGTTTTCTCTCCCGGATGATCACAACTGGTCACATAGCCTTCCGGCTTGTTCAAGGCGATATAAACGGCTTCCGACTTCCACAGAATCGCTTTGCCGTCCACGGCGATATGGTCTGCGACCGAATCGACCTTGCTGCCCAGTTGCGTCACCGTCTCTCCATTGACGGTCACGCGGCCTTGGCGAATAAAGTCTTCGCCCCGACGGCGGCTGCAGAATCCGGCAGCCGAAAGGAACTTCTGCAGGCGGATAAGGGACATCGTCTGTCAACAAATACGATCGCACGTTTTTGCCGAGGGCCGAAGCGGGTGCGAAAAAGAATCAGCTTCTGTAGTCGGCATTGATTTTGACATAGTCGATCGAGAAATCGCAGGTCAGAACCGATGCGCAGCCACTGGCCATTTTCAGGTCGATCGTGATCACGAGCTCCGGCTTTTTGAGCACGGCCGTTGCTTCCGCTTCAACCGCCTTTCCCCGGCCGAGTCCGTCTTTAACCATCATCACCTTGTCAAAGTAGATATCGACCCGCGCCGGATCGATCGGAACACCCGCCCGGCCGGCCGCCGCCAGTATTCTGCCCCAGTTGGCGTCCTGGCCGAACAGGGCGGTTTTCACTAAACTGGAATTCGCCACAGTGTCGGCCACACTGCGGGCATCTGGGTCGGAGACTGCTCCGTTAACCCGTACTTCGACCAGCTTGGTGGCCCCTTCGCCATCCTTGACGCAGAGTCGCGCCAATTGCAGCAGGGCATCGTCCAGCACGTCCTGTAGCACCTGGCGCGCTTCGCGCGTCTCGGCCGCCACGCCTGAGGCGCCGTTGGCCATGAAGATCACCGTGTCGTTGGTACTCATGTCACCGTCTACGGTGATACGGTTGAAAGAGCGGTCGACAGCGGTCTTCAGCATGGTCTGCATGACCGTTGCCGGCAGCTCGATATCACTGATGACAAAGCAGAGCATGGTCGCCATGTCGGGCCGGATCATGCCGGCTCCTTTGGCAACCGCCGCGAGATGAAAGCTTTTTCCGGCGAGCTGCTTATTCACGGCTACCACTTTGGGGACTGTGTCGGTGGTCATGATCGCCTCGGCCACTTCGGACAGCCCCTCGGATTTCAGGGCGCCAAGCAGGGTCGGGACGGCTGTTTTGACTTTTTGGATCGGCAGCTGTTCGCCGATCACGCCGGTTGAGGCCACCAGCACCTGCTCCACTGGCAGATCGAGACCGTCGGCAACGGCTTTCGCCATGGCCAGCGCGTTCTGCATCCCATACTCACCGGTGCAGCAGTTGGCGTTGCCGCTGTTGACGACGATGGCGCGGCCTTCACCGGTCCCGATTCTCTTGCGGTCCAGGACGACCGGTGCGGCTTGAATCCGGTTGCGCGTAAAAACGCCGGCTACGGCAGCCGGAACGGTCGAAAAGATCAACCCCAGGTCCTTTTTGCCGTTTTTTTTCAGTCCGGCGGCCACACCGGCCGCCAGAAATCCGTTGACGAAAAGTGTCTCTTTCATGTCATGGTCACCTCCCCTATCGGGCATGGCCGGTAACGACGAACCGGAAATAAATGGGACGGCACAGTGCCCTCGGCGAAGTGAATGACTTTCCGCAAAACCGCCGCCGCCAAGCTAGACGTTCGTGATATCAAGAAATTAAAAGTAGCCGATTTTGTACCATATCACAACGAAAAAACGCTCGATCGAAAACTCCCAAGACCGTTTCCGGGGTGGGGTAAAAAGTCTTTTGGAACAGCTTGTTCTGTGTTACAAACGCAAATTCGATGCCGCTCCGGCAGATCGGATGCGCGGTTTGACAGCCGCCGGGGATTCCCATACGATTCGTACCACCCGCTAATTTATTCAGGAAGGACCGAGACTGAAAATGAAACCTTTATCCGTTTTTTGCCGCAAGTGTGGACATCGCCTTGAACTGCAAAAAACCTGAAAAACAGTTTGCCTGTATTGCAGGTCGTGCAATGCCACCATTCCTATCCGGACCTGTTCAGAGAGCTTGGATGAATCTTTTGACGACGCCCTGGCCGACGTAAGGTGCGACAGGTTGTGACATTTGATCGTCCTCGACAGCATATTTCCGGTTTTCGGCCTTATTTTCCTTGGCGTCGTTTTAAAGCGCATGCATCTGACAACCGATGCGTTTCTTTCGGCCTCAGATCGATTGGTCTACTTTGTTTTTTTTCCGCTCATGCTGTTCTGGAAAATAGGCGGCGCCGGGACCGTCACGATCGACTGGTCCCTTTGTGCCGCCAGCCTCGGCGCCCTCGTGTTCATTTACGGGTTGAGCTGGTTGGGCATTCGAACCTTCAAGGTCACCGATTACCAGGCCGGAACTTTTTCGCAAAGCTGCTACCGCTTCAACACTTACATCGGCATGGCCGTTATCATCAATGCCTTGGGGGAAGAAGCCGTCGGCATCTTCGGCATTCTGATCGGGTTCATGATTCCGATCGTCAACCTGCTCGCCGTCACGACCCTGATCTGGTACTCCGGAAAGACTGTCGGCGCGCACGAAAGAAATCGCCTGCTCATTCGGGCCCTAATTTCGAACCC
>JBDNAO010000413.1:0-4648 GCA_039768375.1 Desulfobacterales bacterium
CCATTGGAGAACACCAAAAAGACAAGGATTCTGCGGGTTGACATGCCCGTGGCGCTCGGATAGGCTGGGCTCCGATTTGTGCCCACGGATTTCCACAAACCTCTATAGGCTTTAAGATAAAGATTTTGGACTGCGTTATCGGTCGTCGGCGTATTACACTACAGCCTCCTCTCTCTGGCCTTGCCAAAACCTTTATTTTAAAGCCTATAGAAATAAGAACCACAGCGAAAGGAATGGCATGCCAGACAGCGAAAACAAAGCCGGCATCGAGCCGATGCAGCTCGGCTTGGACAACCGGTTCAAATTCAGGTGCCACAAGGGCGTCGACTGTTTCACCAAATGCTGCCGGGGAATCAATATCGTCTTGACGCCCTATGACATCATCCGCCTCAAAAACCGGTTGCAATTGTCATCGGAGGAATTTATAGCGCTCTACACTGAAGTTCAGCTGCTGGAGAAAACCGATCTGCCGGTGGTGACCCTCAAACTCCTGGATGACAAACAGCAATCCTGTCCTTTTGTCAGGGACGATGGCTGTATCATATACGAGGACAGACCCACCACTTGCCGGTATTATCCATTGGGCGTCGCCTCACTGAGTTATAAAGAAGGTGCGGATAAATCCGGATTTTATTTTTTTGTCAACGAACCGCATTGCCTCGGTTTCGAAGAAGATCAGGTGTGGAGCGTACGTGATTGGCGGGAGGATCAAGGCGTCGACACGCGTGACGAGGTCAATGCCGAATGGACCGATCTCGTGGTCCGCAAGCGCTCGTTTCCACCGAACATGAAGCTAACCGAACAGACCAAGAAGATGTTTTTTCTGGCCAGCTACAACATCGATAAGTTCAAAACGTTTGTTTTCGAAAGTTCGTTTTTATCCTTATATGATGTCGACAGCGATACGTTGAATGCAATTAAAAAGGATGACATCGCCTTGCTCAAATTTGGAATGAAGTGGTTGAAATGGCTGCTTTTCAAGGAAGGTGCTTTCAAACTCAACGCTGAAGCAGCCGAGAAAAGACAGAGCAGGTAAGCTTCAACTCAATATTCCTTGTAATACAAATCCTCCAAAATCGAGGGATTCTCCAGCCTTTCGGAGATGTTGACCTCGAAGAAGTCTTCCACCGGCTTGAAGATTTCAGGGTCTGTGCTTTGGACGGTGCGGGCGGCCCTGAGGACGACCTCGATACCGCTGCGGGTCATTTTCCCTAGCGGTTGACGGCAACCACCGGAGGGCATTCCCAAGATGGACATCAGGGCTTTGACGGCCAAGGGGTTGCGAGCGCGGCAGACCACTTCGCCGTAAGGCGTTTTTTCCATGGTTTTGACGGTCACCAGCCCGAACAAAGGCTCTATGGCGGAAAGCAGCTGCCGGGCTTCGTCTTGCCGGCCTTCCCGCAGTAGGCCGACCATGCGGACGACGGCACCCGGTGCTACGTTGGACGCCACGGAGATCACGCCGCCGGCCTTGATTTGCGGGTCCGTCATCATGGCAAAGGTCATGCCGTCGTCGCCGGAGAGAATCGTGAAGTCGGGACCGCAGCAGGCCCGGGTGTGTTTCATATTTTCCAGGTTGCCGGTGGCTTCTTTGACGCTGCGGACATTTGGATGAGACTTGCTCAAAATGGCGAGGTCTTCCGGCAAAAGCTGAGCGCCCGTCCGCCCCGGAATGACGTAGGGGATGACCTGAACCTCCGGAAAGGCTTTTGCTACCGGTGCGACGTATTCCCGGCGAATCTCCAACGAACTGGGACCGTTGTAATAGGGGTCGACCAAAAGGACCGCATCGACACCGATTTTGACGGCATGTTCGGTTGCAGCGAGTGACTCGCGGGTGTTGTTGCTGCCGGTGCCGGCGATACAGCGGCACTTCTCTCGGGTGCTTCTTGCAACCGCCTCGATCACGCGGTTGTGCTCATCCCAGGAAAGCACCGGGCTCTCGCCGGTGGTTCCGGCGGCCAGAACCCCGCTGATGCCGTTTTTAATCTGAAACGCGACCAGTGCCTCGAGACCGTCGAGATCGACGCCGTCGCCTTTAAACGGCGTGATAATGGCAGTATAACATCCCTCCAGCATGGCGACCCCCTTTTGTTCAGTGTGGCAGGCTATCCGTTGGTGCTGCTGCGCACAGTCTATGATTGACGGTAGAGAAAAGGTCCCGGGTTGTCAAGAAAAAACCTGCCGGTTAAAAGCCAAAGGTATTAACTTAAGACCTAAAATTCCCGCCCTTGTTTCGACCTGCCTTGACATTAAACATGAGGCATATTAGAAAAAATCGGAACAGGTGATTTTAACCGGCAAATCCTTGCGGGACCGCAACCAAAATTGAGCGGTTGACATTTTAAAAGGAGATTTTGACCAAATGGCACAGGCAAATGACGTGCATGAATATACGGCCAAGCAGCGGGCGGCGATTGCAGCGAATCCCGATTGCGGCGTATCGCATTACAACCTGGGGGTCGCCCTGGCAGGCCAGAAGAAATATGACGAGGCCGAAAAAGAGTTCCGAAAGGCCATCGATTGCAGCCCCAGCCTGGCCGAGGCGTACGTTCAGATCGGCGGCATTCAACTGCAGCGCGGCGATCTGGACGGATGTCTGGAATACAACAAAATGGCAGTCAAGGCCCGGCCCGGTTTCTCGGAAGGCTATGGCAACATCGGGTTTGTCGAACTTCAAAAAGGAAACGTCGATGAGGCTATCGTCGCACTGGAAAAGGCAACCTATTTTAATTTCCGCTTCGTCCAGGCCTTGACGACGCTGGCCAACGCCTACTTGATGAAAGGCCGCATCGACGACAGCATTGAAACCAACCTCAAGGTTCTCAAGCTGCAGCCGGAATTTGCGCCGGCACACAACAATATAGCCATTGCCTACCTCGAAAAAGGGGAATACGCGTTGGCCGTGACCCATTGCGACAAAGCCGTCGAACTGGGGTATGCGGTTGCGCCGAAAATTCTTGGTGAGATTGCGCATCATCGCTAATCCGCATCCCACACAAAGCGGTATCTGGAGGCAACCGGAGCCGCCATCACACGGCGACCCCGGCAATCCGAGGGTTGCTTATTTTCTGGCTTCGGACGACAGACCCGTTGACAAAAACTCGCCGCGCTGGCGCATGCCCCTGCCCCTTGGCCCCGCTGACGTTGCCCAATCCGGTGAACCCGTCGGCGCAATGGTGACCTACGGCGATTATTTTACGGTCGTGCACCGATTTTTAGAAGGCGAGCGCTTCGTGACCCTGACCGGCGCCGTGAGAGAACGTTTAGGGCAATCCATAACGGCCGCGGACTTGGGCACCGTTCGGATTTACCTGGAAAAACACGGCCACTTCTACCACCCGGCCCGGATTACCGTCGCGGTGGCAAACCGTCGGCCGGCATTCGTGGTCAACGTTGCCGTGACGAAAATCGGTCGATCCTATCTCAGGGAGGATTTCGACAACATCCGGCAGCTCAACGACCGCTTTCGCTACCGCTTTCTGCCGCAAGTCTATTGCAAAGGAGAGGCCACGCTGCCGGGCCGTTCCCGCCGACTGGAGATGTATCTGGGTGAATGGCTGGAGGGATACCACGAATTTCATCTCTCCGGCGAACCGGCCGAAATGAATAGCCGTCTCGTCGTCTGGGACCCGGTAAAGGGCGCCCACTTATTGTCGAAACGGCAGCGGGTCGATATTTACCGCCAAATCGCCCTCATTTTAACGGCCTACTACGACCCGGAGACATTCGAACAGATTTTTGCGTGGCACAACGCCGCCGGCGATTTTATCGTGAAAACCGATGGTGGGCGGATCGATCTCCGCCTGATAACCGTCCGAAAATACGCCCCCCTGTTTGCGGATGTCTCCGGGGATGCCGACACCATCCTGCAGGCCATGCTGATCTTTTTGCTCAACCTGTCGATCCGCATCCGGCTGGATCGGCTCGACGGTGTGGGAGAGTTTGGCTGCGCCGATGACGATATGGTCGAGGCCGCTCTTAACGGATTTTTTGACGGCCTGGCGCTGCAAGTGCGGTTCGGACGGATTCCGAAGGAATTGCCCGTTTTGTTTGCGGGTTATTTGAAGGCGCTGGCGCCCGACGACCGTGACACGCTGTTAGAAGGGGTCGCAGGGCACTTGAATTGCCACCCATCCGAAAAAGCCCTGATCCGAAAACATCTGAAGCGCCATGGCGAGAAAATGACACAGGCCATCGATCGGTTGCCGCAGGATCGGATCGCATCCACTACATGATGCGGTTTGATTAAAGACACACCACAAATTGAGTGACAGGCGGCGAATATCTTATCTATCGATTCAACAAACCCCGTCACTTGGAGCTTTTTTATTGACAAGGACAGGCATTCATTTTATACCTGCCCCTTGCAAATCAAGACAATGAACCCACGGAAATAAAACAGGAATGTGAGAGGAGGTGAATTGAGGCGCCCTCCGGGCACGACAGTGTAGCGATAGAGGCTATTAAGGTTAATTTTTCTAAAAACAATGGAGGTAATGAAGATGGCGAAACATGCAACCCCTATGTTGGACCAGCTTGAGTCGGGGCCGTGGCCGAGCTTCGTTTCGGACCTGAAGCAGCTGGCCGAAAAGCGGGCCAAGAACGCGGAAGGCGTCGAATTCCAGATTCCCGTCGATGTCGTCGA
>JBDNAO010000058.1:0-4017 GCA_039768375.1 Desulfobacterales bacterium
AGGGTTCAAACGAGAGGGAGCGGTCGAAACGAAAGGCCCCTCCTCTTGCAAATTATTGTGAAATGGGTATAATCGGCGCGCGTATTGGGTATAATTCGTTAATGTCCGGTGTATCAACCATTTGAGGAAATCATGTCCGACGAGCCCGAATCTTTGACGTCCGAACTGAGGGCGGTAAAACCAAAATTTCTAACACGCACAACCTTCACCGAATTCAATCTGCCGGCTGAGGTTCTTACGGGAATTTCCGAGGCCGGTTTTACCTACTGCACCCCGATTCAGGCGCAAACACTGCCGGTGTCGCTGGCAGGTGGCGATGTGGCCGGACAGGCACAGACCGGAACCGGCAAGACGGCGGCCTTTCTGGTAACCATATTCACCCGACTGTTGGCGGTGGCCGGCCGAGAACCAGGATTACCGGCGGCCCTGATCGTTGCACCGACCAGGGAGCTGGCCAATCAAATCTACGAAGAGGCAAACGTTCTCGGCCGCCATACCGGTTTCAAGATTGCCCAGGTCGTCGGCGGGATCGACTATCAGCGACAGGCGGAGATCCTGAAAGCGGGCGTTGATATCGTCATCTGCACACCCGGACGCGTCATCGATTATTTCAAGCAGGGCATCTTTAAAACTAGCGGCATCAAGCTTGTGGTCATCGACGAGGCCGACCGTCTCCTCGACCTCGGGTTTGAAAAGGACATGCGCTTTATCCTGAAAAAGTTGCCGCGCTATGACAAACGGCAGTCGATGCTCTTTTCGGCCACCCTTTCCTACCGGGTTCTGGAGCTGACCTACGAATACATGAACCTGCCGGAGTTTATTTCCATCACTCCCGAAGAGGTGACGGTCGAGGGGGTCGACCAGGTGCTGTTTCATGTGGGGCGAGACCAGAAACTGCCCCTGCTGCTGGGGATCCTGGCACGCGAAGATTGGAACCGGATGCTGATCTTCATTAACACCAAGGCCGGTGTGGAATGGCTGACCCAGAAACTCAAAGGCAACAATTGTCCGGCCGAGGGAATCACCGGTGATCTGCACCAGCGCAAACGGTTCCAGTTGATGGAAAATTTCAAAAACGGCCGCATCAAAATCCTGGTGGCCACCGACGTCGCCTCGCGCGGAATACACGTGGAAGACATCAGCCATGTCATCAACTACGATTTGCCGCAGGATGCCGAAAACTACATCCACCGGATCGGCCGGACCGCCAGAGCAGGCAAAACAGGCAAGGCGTTTTCTTTGGCCTGCGAACAGTACGTGTTTCATCTGGAAGCCGTGGAAGAGATGCTGGGCTACAAAATTCCGGTGGTTTGGGCGGAAGATGACTGGTATGTTGCCGACCGGAGCGGCCCGGTGACGACCGCCTCGCGGGGGCGCACAGTGCGGGCCGCCCACGGTAAAGAGCGCGTTCAAAAAAGATTGGCGCGCCAGACACCTTCCGAAAAACCCTGGCCGCAGAAATACCCCGGCGCGTTTTTCGGCTTTTTGCCCGACAAGGCGACCGAAACCGCGACACCACCCTCTCCGGCCGCTGAGGAAGCTGCACCGCCAACGCGTAAGAAAAAGCGCCGCCGACGCCGAAAGAAGAAATCCGGACCGACCGATGCCACCGCTCCGGCAGCCAATCCGGATTCCGAGCAGCCGTCATGAATGTGCCGTCTGCTCACCCGGCAGCGCTGGAAAGCCAATTTTAGTTGAGTTGCCGCCATGGGTTACGTGTTCGATTTCAAGGATGCTCAAGCATTCGAGCGCTGGTTCGAAGAACCGCGTTATCGCCTCGAAGCCGAACGTGAAAACGCCCTGATGATCGACATGCTTCAGCCGGCCAGGGGAGAGACGGTTCTTGAGATCGGCTGCGGAACCGGAGCCAGCCTGGCGCCGCTGATCGAACTAGGGCTGAACGCCACCGGAATAGATGCCTCACCCTACATGCTCGATGTCAGTTTCAAGAAACTGGGGAACCGGGTCAGCCTTTACCGGGGATCCGCAGAGGACCTCCCTTTCGACGACAATTCCTTCAATCATGCCTTTTTTATGACCACCCTCGAATTCGTCGACGATCCGGGCAAAGCCATCGAAGAAGCCTGCCGCGTCGCAAAAGACCGGGTTTTTATCGGCGTCCTCAACCGGTATGCCATAAAGGGCATCCAGCGTCGGGTCGCCGGGATCTTTTACGAGACTCTATTCAACCATGCCCGCTTCTTCGGCATCTGGCAGTTGAAACGGCTCATCCGGTCCATTGCGGGTCCGGTGCCGCAGACCTGGCGAACGGTCAACCAGTTTCCTGCCGGCTGCGGCCGTTTCGTCCAGAATTTCGAACAATCCCAATACGTGCAGCGCTGCCCGTTTGGAACCTTCATCGGGATGGTGATCACTCTGGTGCCGGTTTTCAGGACCCGGCCTTTGGCCATACGCCACCAGGACGAAACCGTCCACCGGCATGG
Organism: Desulfobacterales bacterium; assembly: GCA_039768375.1. Classification (GTDB taxonomy): domain Bacteria; phylum Desulfobacterota; class Desulfobacteria; order Desulfobacterales; family SG8-13; genus JARFQH01. The sequence goes on from JBDNAO010000058.1 coordinate 2,445, forward strand.
CGACGGGTTGATGCCCGGAACGGCGTCCGTCTACACCGCCGACGAGCACCAACCTCCCACCGGACCGGACGCCTTGCGTTTATGTTCACATGCACAGGATAGTTGCCATGGAAGCTTACCTTTATGAGACCGTGAGCGACGGCAAAGTCAAGTGCAACCTCTGCCGGCACCGGTGCCTCATCAAAGAGGGCCGCCGCGGCATTTGCGGTGTGCGCGAGAATCGTGCGGGCGTGCTGAACACGCTGGTTTTCGGAAAACTGATCGCGCGCCACATCGATCCCATCGAGAAAAAGCCACTCTATCATTTTCTGCCCGGCAGCCGATCGTATTCCATTGCCACGGTCGGGTGCAATTTCAGATGCCGTTTCTGCCAGAATGCCGACATCGCGCAGATGCCGGAGGACCAGCGGGGCTTGATCGTCGGAGATCCATGCACACCGCAGGAGGTGGTCGCCGCTGCCCTCAACGGCGGCTGCCGGAGCATATCATACACCTACACGGAACCGACCGTATTTTTTGAGTTTGCCTATGAAACCGCCAAGCTGGCCCATGCCGAGGGGCTGAAAAATGTCTTTGTCACCAACGGGTACATGACCGCTGAGGCGCTCGAGATGATGAGACCCTACCTGGATGCCGCCAACGTCGATCTGAAAGCCTTCAACGAAACATACTACCGGGATGTCTGCGGCGCCAAGCTGGCACATGTTATGGAGACCCTGAAGCAGATGAAATCCGGCGGGATTTTCGTGGAGGTCACGACCCTGATCGTGCCCGGCCTCAACGACGACACCGGGGAGCTGGAAAAACTGGCCCAATTTCTGGTGACCGACCTGGGGCCGGAGACGCCCTGGCACATCAGCCGTTTTCATCCGACCTACAAGCTGACCGACCGGCCGCCGACGCCGCTGGCCACTCTTTTGAAGGCGCGTGACATCGGTCTGAAAGCCGGACTTCGATATGTCTACACCGGCAATGTGCCGGGTGAAGACAGTGAGAACACCCTTTGCTACAACTGCGGCAGAATCGTCATCGAGCGGTGGGGATTCCAGATCAGGAGCACCGCCCTCGAAGAGGGTCGGTGTCGGTATTGCCAGGCGATGATCGATGGTGTCGGGCTGTAAGTCCGTCTTCGTACACAATCATCAGGGCTCACTTAAAAATAACTTATAATTTGTGACGCCGATGCATTCCGTCCGGCAGCCGGTGCGAAAACTCGGAATATCCAGATATGCCGAGTTTTCATGCCTTGTCGGCCGGGCGTTTCATCGCCCATAATTGCCAAGTTTTTTTTCGTGAGCCCTTAACTTCTCGCTGAAGTAAAAATCCTACAGGCTAACCGGCAAAAACATGAACTTAGGACCGCGGCAAGAAATAATGACACATCTTGCTAGTTTTTGGGCCCGTCTACCGCGTTACATCCACCAACACATATCCCGATATGCGCCGGTGGATGTGCCTTTTAGACGAACCAAAATCCTGCGCAATCTTGTGTAATTATTTCTCGCCGAGACCCTTAAGGGATGCCTTCGACGGGATGCCGTTGGCGGTCCCCTTGTTTAAATGGACACCATCG
>JBDNAO010000414.1:0-5334 GCA_039768375.1 Desulfobacterales bacterium
AACTTCGTGTCGGCCTTGGCAACGCCGTAGGTACAGCCAGGCCGGGCGATGTCGGGTTCTTTGGCCTCCACACTCACCCCCAGGATCGCGGCGATTTCCATGGCGACATCGTCGCCGGCCGCGACGCAGGAGTTGGGCGCCGCCCGGCCGGCCACGATCGCCTCGGCGTTGGAGCTGCATCCCGGCAGACCGCAACCACCGCAGTTGGCCCCCGGCAAGGCATCTTCAACCGCCAGGATCGTGGGGTCGACGTAAACGTAGAAAATTTTCGAAGCGAAGGCCAGGCCGGCTCCGACCAGCAACCCCAAACCTCCCATCATAATAACCGCTTCTATCATGTGTCACTACCCCGTTATGGTTGACATATTCAGAGAACTTGAACAAAAATGGACATTTTTCAAGGGTCTCATATTATGAGATCGCATCGAATTTGCATTTTTCGAAGCAGGTCATGCACTGGATGCACTTTTCTTTGTCGATGAGGGCCACTTCCTTCTTCTTCCAGGCGATCGCCTCGGTCGGACAAGCCCTGAAGCAGGCCCCGCACTTGGTGCAGACATCCGGATCCACTTCGAACTTGAGCAGCGCAACACAGCGTTTGGCCGGGCAGCGTTTCTCATAAATGTGCGCACTGTACTCGTCCTCGAAATACCGCAGGGTCGAGAGCACCGGATTGGGACCGGTCTGCCCCAACCCGCACAAGGAAGCCGAGCGGATCACATCGGAGAGCTCATTCAGGGTTTGAATGTCCGCCGGTTTTCCGTGCCCCTCACAGATCTTTTCCAGGATCTGCAGCAAACGCCGGGTCCCTTCGCGGCAGGGCGTGCACTTACCGCACGATTCGTCCTGCACAAACTCCATGAAGAAACGGGCCATGTCGACCATGCAGGTGTTTTCGTCCATGACGATGGCGCCGCCCGAGCCCATGATGGCACCGACCTTGACGATGGCCTCGAAGTCGACCGGCGTGTCGATGAACTGCTCCGGGATGCAGCCGCCAGAGGGACCGCCAAGCTGCACCGCCTTGAACTTTTTCTTCTTGGGGATTCCGCCGCCGATGTCGTAGACGATCTGGCGCAATGGCGTCCCCATGGGAACCTCGACCAGCCCGATGTTGTTCACGTCACCCGAGAGGGCAAATACTTTGGTGCCCTTGCTGGTTTCCGTGCCGACACTCGCATACCACGCCCCGCCCTGCAGCATGATCTGAGGCACGTTGGCAAACGTCTCCACGTTGTTGAGAATGGTCGGCCTGTCCCAAAGGCCCTTGTGAGCCGGAAACGGCGGGCGGGGACGCGGCATGCCGCGCCGGCCTTCGATCGATCGCATCAACGCGGTTTCCTCGCCGCAGACAAAGGCGCCCGCCCCCTGGTAGATATCGATGTTGAAGTCGAAGCCCGAACCGAGAATATCCTCGCCCAGCAGGCCGTATTCCTTGGCCTGATCGATGGCAATTCCCAGCCGGCGCACGGCCAGCGGGTACTCGGTCCTCACGTAAATGTACCCCTGGTTGGAAGCGATGGCTTTGGCGGCAACGACCATTCCTTCCAGCACGGCATGCGGGTCGGCCTCGAGGATGCTGCGGTCCATGAACGCGCCCGGGTCGCCTTCATCGGCATTGCAGAGCACAAACTTATCCGCACCCCCGCTCTTGCGTGCGAAATCCCATTTAACGCCGGTGGGAAAACCGGCACCGCCCCGACCCCGGAGGCCGGAAATCTTCATCTGCTCGGTGATCTCCTCGGGGGTCATTTCGAAGAGCGCCCGGGCAGCGCCGAAATAGCCGTCGCGACCGATGTAGTCGTTGATGTCCTCCGGGTTGATCAATCCCTTGTTGCGCAGGGCTCGCGGCATCTGGTGGGCGAAGAAGGGGATATCGTTCTGGCAGGCGATCCGCTTCTTGCTGACCGGATCTTTGTAGAGCAGTCTTTCGACCGTCTGTCCCTTTACCAGCTGGCTCTCAACCAGTTCCGGAATGTCGTCACCCGTCAGCTTCTGGTAGAAGATGTCGCCCGGATGCACGACCAGAAGCGGCCCCAAGGCGCAAAACCCGTTGCAGCCAGTCTCCACGACCTTGACCCGGTCTGCAATCCCCTTGGCCGCAATTTCCTGCTCCAGGGCGATTTTAACGGCAATGCTGCCGGTGGCGTGACAACCCGTCCCTCCGCAGATCAGGCAGTAGGTCCTGTCCTGAAATGCGATCGCCGGGGCCGATTCTGTTTTGATCTTCTCCAGGTCGTTGACCGACAACTTCGCCATTCAGCATCTCCTTGCAGATTCGCAATCTCAATATTTTGATCAAGTTACCAGGACCCGTCCAGTCCCCTCAATCCGCTCATATAGAGTTTTCCGCTGGCCACGAACAGGGAATCGCCGGTGCTCATGGTGACCAGGTTAAAGGACCGTGCCAGTTCGATCGCACTGTCCTGCGGCTTTTTGCCCCGGACGAAGACCACCGCCCCCACGTCGGCAACCTTGGCGGTACGGATCACGTCATCGCCGGTGAGTCCGGTCAGAATGACGGCATCCTTGGCGGCGGCAGCTAAAAAGGCCTCCATGATATCCGCTCCTCCGGCACCGATAACGGTCCGCTCCAACTGGTCCTCACCGGTCAACAGCGTTGCCTTGAGTATGTCCTTGACCTCGAAGATTTTCATCGGGCTGTCACGATCTGCTACTCGTACTTATGAAGGACATCGATCACGGCGTCCGAGGATATCGCGCCATGGGTGTCACGGTCGACGACCATGACGGGCGCCAAACCACAAGCCCCCAGGCACCGGACCCCCTCCAGCGAGAAGCGCCGGTCTTCGGTGGTGCCGCCTTCCTTAATTTTGTATGTGTTGGAAATCCGCGACATGACTTCCTTGATGCCCTTGACGTAGCAGGCCGTACCCGTGCAGACCCGGATCAGGTGCCGCCCTTTGGGTTTCATCGAAAAAAGGGCATAAAAGGACGCCACGCCGAAGACCTCGCTGCTCGAAATGTCGAGCCCGTCGCTGATATAATCGATCAGCTCGACCGGCAGGTAGCCGACGACGTCCTGGCACTCGCGCAGTACGGTGATCACCGCGCCGGGTCTGCGGTGATTGGCCGTGATAACAGCGTTGATGTCGGTCCACATTTCCGGAGTAATGTCGGGGTGTTCAGGCGGTGTGTCCGGTATCATGTTCGGATCTCCCTGCGTGTTGCGATTCGAGTGCGGCGGTGCCCTTGATCTTTCGGCGCACCGTTTGCCTATACATCACAAACAAGAACTAATGTCAACGACATCATCGGGCCGTTTTTGCAGAATTTGCGGGGTTGACGGCATCCTCCGGCTGAACTATAAAACGCACGGCTGCGTGGATTCCACCAACCAGCCGAATCAGGCTTGACGACTTCGTGAATGGAATAGTGGAATGATGGATTAATGGGGAGTAAGAGCAGAAAAATGTCTTTACTTCTTACTAATTAGTTTAACAATCGAATTAGCCCTTGCTCATCCACGTTTTCATTAAGGGCACTGATTAGTTTCCGATCCAGAAATGCGCAATTTTCTGCAAGTTCAAGGAAATCAAGGAATTGTGCGGAGGCGTACTCGTGTACGCCGCACAAGCGATTCCGCCGGTTGACGACGAAATTGCTGAAAAGGGCCATTTATGGACGGAAACTAGCTTGCAGCAACATATTATGGCGCATGACAGACACGAGGTAACTGAAACGGCGGACTTCCTGCGCGCCCGTCTGGATCGAGCCCCGCTCATCGGCCTGTTCACCGGCACGGGCCTGGGGGAGAGCATCGCATCGATCCCGATATCGGCCGCCTATGCCTTCGGCGACCTGCCGCACTTTCCGGTATCGACGGTTGAAAGCCACCCCGGTCGACTGCTTTTTGGCACGATCGCCGGACGGCTGGTGATGATCATGCAAGGCCGTTTTCACCTCTACGAGGGCTACTCGCCGCGCGCGGTCGCTTTCCCCGTCCGGGTGATGCAGCAGCTCGGCGTCGAATACCTGATTCTGACCAACGCCGCCGGAGGCCTGAATCCGCGCTTTCGGCCCGGCGATCTCATGGACATCAGCGACCACATCAACCTGACCGGAGCCAATCCGCTCGTCGGACCCAACGAGGAAAACTGGGGCGTGCGGTTTCCCGACATGACCCGTGCCTACGATCCGCGCCTGCGGCGGCTGGCCGCCGACGGCGCCCGAACGGCTCAGGTCCGTCTTCAGACCGGTGTGTACGCCGGCCTGAAGGGGCCGTCTCTTGAAACCCCGGCCGAGGTGCGCTATCTCAAAATTATCGGTGCGGACGCCGTTGGATTTTCGACCGTCCAGGAGGTCCTTGCCGCTCAACACGCCGGCATGCGGATTCTGGGTCTTTCGACCATCACCAACATCAGCGATCCGGACGCACCACAACCGGACACCATGGAGGAGATCATCGCGGTGGCCCGCGCGACCGCGCCCAAAGTGGCAGCCCTCTTACACTACGTAGTGGAGCACATCGACGATGATCCCCCAGTCGGCTGACCTCTTGATCTCAAACGGCATCGTGCTGACCATGGATGCCGCCGACTCACGGATCGAGGACGGGGCCGTGGCCGTGGCCGGCGACCGTATTCTGGCGGTTGGACCCGCGGCGGACTTCACCGACTGGCCGATAGTGCGCCGCATCGACGCCGGCGGCGGCATCATCATGCCCGGTCTGATCAACGCCCACACGCACGCCGCCATGACCTGTTTCAGGGGTCTGGCCGACGACCTGCCCCTGATGACATGGCTTGACGATCACATTTTTCCGGCCGAAGCACAGCTCGACGAAGAAAAGGTCTATTGCGGCACGCTGCTGGCCTGCGCCGAAATGATCCGTTCGGGCACCACCTGTTTCTGTGACATGTACCTCTTCGAAGACGCGGTGGCGCGCGCCGCGAGCGCGGCCGGCGTGAGGGCGGTGGTGGGCGAGGTGCTGTACGATTTTCCCTCCCCCAATTACGGTCCGCTCGAAAAGGGGTTCGCCTATGTCGAGCACATGATCGAAACCTGGCAACACGATCCGCTGATCACCGTCGCCGTCGAGCCCCACTCCCCTTACCTGTGCGCCGCCGGACTGCTCCAGCGCGCCGCGGCCCTGGCGCGCGAAAATGGTCTGCCGCTGGTCACCCACCTGTCGGAAACCCGCAGCGAAGTCGACCGAATTCTGGACACATACGGCCGGACGCCGGTCGCCTGGCTGGCCGACCTGGGTGTGCTCAGCCCCAACCTGCTCGCCTGCCACTGCGTGGTTCTGAACGAAGAAGACATCGCCATTTTGAAGGCCCACGACGTCAAGGTCGTCCACAACCCCGAAAG